>JBFLWJ010000002.1:0-87143 GCA_040757835.1 Actinomycetota bacterium | reverse complement strand
CGAGCCCATACCGCCGCAGACCGTACCCGAGGCGGCCCAGGCGCCGCAGCCCGAGTTCGCCGCGCCGGTGATGGAGGTGGAGGCGCCCGCTCCCGCGCCGCAGGTGGCCGAGCCCATACCGCCGCAGACCGTACCCGAGGCGGCCCAGGCGCCGCAGCCCGAGTTCGCCGCGCCGGTGATGGAGGTGGAGGCGCCCGCAACAGAAGGAGCAGTCGAGGAATCCGCCGGGTTCGATATGGGCGGCTATTCCCTGGAGAGAGAGCTGGCCGAGCTTACGGGGGTATCCGTCCCGCAGCCGACGAAGAAGATCAAAATCCCGGTTAAGCCGAAAGGAGAAGACGGGGAAGTGGAGGAAATAGATAGGGGCAAGCCGGTTCCGAAGGTAAAACGGGACAAGGCGGTCACCAAGAGCATAATCATGCGCATAATCGACGGCATCAAGAGATTGTAAGGGGTGTGTGGCCAGGTGCGATCCTTCAAGATAGTTGTAACCGGGCCGTTCAGCGCAGGCAAGACGACCTTCATCAAGAGCATCAGCGAGATCTCCATCGTCTCGACTGAAAGGGCGATCTCGGACTCGACCCGCAGGGTGAAGGCCGAGACCACCGTAGCGATGGATTTCGGAAGGATCACCATATCCAAGGACATCGTGCTCTACCTGTTCGGAACGCCAGGGCAGGAACGTTTCGATTTCATGTGGCAGATACTCAGCGAGGGCATGCTCGGATATATACTCATGCTTGACGCGAGCCGCCCGGAGACGTATACGGAAGGAAAGCGCATCCTAGAGTTCTTCGCGACCCTCTCCGATGCCCCATACGTCATCGGTGCCACCCGCATTGGAGAGGAGGACAGCAATCAGGCCATCGAGAGGATCAGGCAGGAGTTGAACATCGACGGAGAGACACAGATAATCCCCTGCAACGCCATGGAAAAAGAGGACGTGAAGAAGGTCCTCCTGGGGTTGCTCTACGATATATTGAAGACCCTCGACAAGTAAGCGCCGCCGCGGCCACGGTGGCGACCCACCTCCCCCTTGAAAGCCGCCGTGATGTCGTACATATTAGTGATTGGGCGCCGCGGCCTGAAGGCGGTGGCATCTCCTGAGAGGGTGACAGGGGGCATTAACGGCACATGGACGGAGAGACGCAACTGGTCGGCATACTGGGCCATGGTATCGAGTATACCTTGTCGCCTGCGATCCATAACGCGGCCTTCCGCGAGCTCGGCCTGAACTGGGCTTATGTGCCACTGCGAGTATCCCGGCACCGGTTGGAGCATGCGCTGCAAGGACTGAAGGCCCTCGGCTTCAAGGGCTGCAACGTTACCATTCCCTACAAGGTAGAGGTAGCCGGCTACCTCGACGGTTTGCGGGAACCCGCGGGCAGGCTGGCCGCGGTCAACACTATCGTCTGCGACGAGGGCGGCATGACCGGTTTCAACACCGACGTCGAGGGCTTCCGCTCCTTCCTCGCCGAGGCGGGTATACGGGTGGAGGGTGACGCGGCGCTGCTCATCGGAGCGGGGGGGGCGGCACGCGCGGTCGCCCTGGCCCTTGCAGAGGAGGGAGCGTCGCGCATATTCGTCATGAACCGCACGGGCGAGAGAGCGCGCGCGCTGGCTGCTCTATTAAAGACGGCCAACCCCACGACCGAGATATCAGTAAGGACGTTCGATCTCGAGGGCTCACGGGTACTTGAGGAGTGCGGAGTGGTCGTGAACTGTACCCCCCTGGCTGGTTCGGACTTGGACCGGCTGTCCCTCGCTTACGAGGGCTTTGCGGCGGGAAAATGGGCGATAGACCTGAAGTATGCGGGAGTGAGCTCGGAGTTCCTGAGCAGGGCTAGCGCCCGGGGAGCGAACACGGCCGACGGCGAGGGAATGCTGCTGCATCAGGCCGCCGCTTCTTTCAGGTTGTGGACGGGGCTGGAGGCGCCGCTGCAGGCGATGCGGCTGGCATACCGCGCGGCACGAAAGGCGTAACCGAACAGGGGTTTTCAGGAATGCAGAAGCCCAAGAAAGAGAAACTGGGTCAGATACTCATAAAGAACCGCATCATCACCGAGGAGCAGTTGGACGAGGCCCTGCAGCGACAGGGCGAGACGGGGGAGTCACTGGGCAGGGTGCTCATCGATATGAAGATGGTGAGCGAGGGCGCCCTCACCTCCATCCTCGCCCGCCAGATCGGATTGAAGTATGCGGACCTCGCCAATTTCGACGTGGATATCTCCGCCTGTTCTCTGGTGGACGCTGAGGTCGCGAGGCGTTACACGCTGATACCGGTGGGGTTCAACGACGACCGTCTGCTGGTGGCCATGGCCGACCCGACAAACGTCTTCGCCCTTGACGACATCCGTATCATGACCGGTATGCAGATCGAGCCGATGGTGGCCACCAAGGAAGACATCGTTGCGGCTATCAACCGCTACTGCCATTCCGACAGCGGGGTCGAACTGTCGGGGGACGATTTTCTCAAGGCTGAGACAGTCGAAACGGATGAAGAGGCCGAAGCGGACAACGCGCCCATAGTCAAGTATGTAAACCTGCTCATCTCCGAGGCGGTCAACGACCGCGCCAGCGACGTGCACATCGAGCCCATGGAGCATGACGTGCGGGTGCGCTTCCGCATCGACGGCGTGCTGCACGAGATCAGAAAGAACCCGAAGCAGATCCACCCCGGCGTGGTGGCCAGGATCAAGGTCATGGCGGACATGAACATAGCCGAGAAGCGGCTTCCCCAGGACGGCAGGGCTTCGGTGGATATCAGGGGGAAGCCCATCGACCTGCGCGTGGCCTCCCTGCCCACCATCCACGGCGAGAAGGTGGTGCTGCGCATCCTGGACAAGAGCGCCTCGCTGATGAGCCTGGAGGAGCTGGGCTTCAGCGAGGAGATCATGGACGTCTATGCCCGCAGCTTTCACAAGCCTTACGGCACCATCATGGTCACGGGGCCGACGGGCAGCGGCAAGACCACCACCCTCTACGCCACCCTTAACGTGCTCAACTCCATCCGGCACAACATCATCACCGTTGAGGACCCGGTGGAGTACCGCCTGCCACTCATCAACCAGGTGCAGGTGCATTACAAGGCCGGCCTCACTTTCAGCGCGGCATTGCGCTCGATCCTGAGGTGCGACCCGGATATCGTGATGATCGGGGAGATACGAGACCCCGAGTCGGCGCAGATCGCCATAGAGTCGGCCCTCACCGGCCACCTCGTCCTGGCGACGCTGCACACCAATGACGCGCCCAGCGCCCTCACCCGTCTTCTGGAGATGGGCATCGAGCCTTTCCTCATCGCGTCGGCGGTCGACTGCGTCAGCTCACAGCGCCTGGCGCGCAGGCTATGCAACCGTTGCAAGGAGGCCTACGATCCCGACCCCGCTTTCCTGGAGCGGGTGGGTTTCACCTGGAACAACGGGTATGAGGAAGTGCTCTTCAGGCCGAGGGGATGCCCGGCGTGCAACAACACCGGATTCAAGGGCAGGGTGGGCGTCTACGAGGTTCTCGAAGTCACGGAGGAGATAGAGACCCTGGTGGCGCGCAACGCCCCCCATGTAGAGATCGCAGAGGCGGCCAGGGCGGGAGGCATGCGCACCATGCGCGAAGAGGGATTCATCAAGGTGATGGAGGGCGAGACCTCCATCGAGGAGGTACTGAGGGTGATCATGTGATGAGGCTCCCGTCCCATATGGGGCGAATCAGTCCGGGGTGAAAGAAAAACCCGGAGATACCGATACTCAGTTAGTGGGCGGTCCGGCGAGGGGGGCAGGAGGACAGAGAGGCGGTTGCCGGGCTTGCCGGGCGACATGGCCCGATATCGCAGGAGGTTCCGAGAGGAGGAGAAACCTTGTCTGGAAAGCTTGATATCAACGAGCTGCTGGAGGAAGTGCTGGTGAGAGGGGCTTCGGACCTGCATCTCACCGTGGGGGCCCCTCCCGTCATGCGCATAAACGGTGTACTGGTGCGCCTGGAGGAGTATCAGCGCCTGACCTCGAACGATACACGGGACATGGTGTACAGCATACTCACCGCAAGGCAGAGGGAACAGCTGGAGAGCAACCTCGAATACGACCTCTCCTATTCCGTGCCCGGGAGCGCGCGCTTCCGCGTCAATGCCTACTTCCAGAGGAACAGCATAGGGGCCGCCTTTCGCATCATCCCGTACCGCATCAAGACGGTGGAAGAGCTGAACCTCCCGCCGGTGATCCAGGAGTTCTGCAGCCTCCCGCGCGGGTTCATCCTGGTCACGGGTCCCACGGGCCAGGGAAAGTCCACATCGCTGGCGGCCATGATCAATATCATCAACGAGTCGCGCAACCTTCATATCATCACCGTCGAGGACCCAATAGAATTCCTGCACGTGCACAAGAGGTGTATAGTGAACCAGAGGGAGGTAGGCGGGGATACGCACTCCTTTTCCAACGCCCTGAAATACGTCCTGCGCCAGGACCCTGATGTCATCCTGGTGGGCGAGATGCGGGACCTGGAGACCATCTCCACCGCCCTGACCGCGGCCGAGACCGGGCACCTGGTCTTCGCGACACTGCATACCCAGGATGCGCCCCAGACCATCGACCGCATCATCGACGTATTCCCCACTTACCAGCAGCAGCAGGTGCGCATGCAGCTGGCCACCACCATCCAGGCCATCGTCACGCAACAGCTGCTTCCCACCAAGGACGGCCAGGCGCGCGTGCCGGCGGTTGAGGTCATGGTGGCCACCTCGGCCATCCGCAACCTCATCCGCGAGGCGAAGGCCCATCAGATCTACTCCGCCATGCAGGCGGGAGGCCAGTACAAGATGCAGACCATGGACCATTCCATAGCGGCGCTGTATAAGCGCGGGGTGATATCGTACGAGGTGGCTATAGGGCGCTGCAGCAGCCGCGAAGAGATGGAGCGACTCATCGGGTGACCAGCCCTGCAGAGAGATGTTCCTGCAATCGTACTTGCTTGATGGATAAGAGGGTTTTATGGCCAGGACAAAGAATCTCATAGAAGAGCCTGGGGAAATCGAGATAAAGGAATAGCACGCGCGGCACGATACTAAATAGAGCACCGTAGGCACGGTGCCGTAGACCTTTGCAGAGACTGGCAGTCAATACCGGCGCACAAACAACGGCCCAGACGGAAGGGACCCTTCATGATCGGGTGGCGTCGAGAAAAGGAGAGGTAGCGGTGGCCCAAACCTATTCCTACCGGGTGAGAGACCGGCAGGGGAAGATCATCTCCGGCAAGCTCGAGGCCGATAACGAGACCTCGGTATCGCAGCGGCTGCGGGAGATGGGGTATTTCGTCATCGGGGTGGAAGAGGAGAAGGTCTCCCTTAGGAAGAAAGAACTCCATATCTTCAAACCCAAGGTCAAGGGCAAGGACCTCACGGTGTTCACGCGCCAGTTCGCGACCATGATCAATGCCGGCCTGCCCCTGGTGAAGTGCCTGAACATCCTCTCCGAGCAGACCGAGAGCCCGGTGCTCACCGAGGTCATCTCGGACGTCCAGCACGAGGTGGAGATGGGCCGCTCCCTCTCCGAGGCCCTGGCCAAGCACCCGGACACCTTCAAGGAACTCTATTCCAGCATGGTGAAGGCGGGAGAGATCGGAGGCGTACTCGACGACGTGCTGCTGCGCATCGCGACCACCCTCGAGAGCGAAGACGAGATCCGCCGCCGCATAAAGTCTGCGTTGACCTATCCCATAGCCATGCTGGGGATATCGGTAATCCTGCTGGTGATCATGCTGGTCTTCGTGGTGCCGGTCTTCGAGAAGATGTTCTCTGACATGGGCGCCTCCCTCCCCTTCCTAACCAAGATCATCATGAGCATCAGCCATTTCCTGGTTAGCTGGAAGGGTGTCCTGCTGATAATCGCGCTGGTAGTCGGCTTCGTATTCATGCGCCGATGGCTGAAGACACCGAACGGCCGCAGGAAGCTCGACACCCTCAAGCTCAAACTGCCGGTATTCGGCGTCCTCTTTCACAAGATGGCGCTCTCGCGTTTCTCCAGGACCCTGGGGACCCTGGTGGCCAGTGGCGTCCCCATCCTGCAGGCGCTGGAGATAACCTCCAAGACCGTTGGGAACGTCCTGGTTGCGGAGGCGGTGGACAACGTGAGGGCGGGAGTAAAGGAAGGTGACTCCATCGCCCGTCCCCTGGGACAGAGCGATCTCTTCCCCCCCATGGTGACGCAGATGCTCGCCATCGGGGAGGAGACGGGCGCACTGGATACGATGCTCAACAAGGTCTCGGACTTCTACGACTCCGAGATCTCGGCGACTGTAGAGGCCCTGACCTCCCTGCTGGAGCCGATGATGATCGTTTTCCTGGGGATTATCGTGGGGACCATCGTCATCGCGCTCTACATGCCTATTTTCTCGATGATCAGCCAGTTCTCGAGCCAGTAGGCGGGGCTGTTGCTCGCAGGGGCGACGCAGGTGCCGATACGGCGATAAGACGGACTGTTTATTGAAGAAAGGGCTTGGCGGAGATGCCGCGCCCGTTCTATCAGACGGCTCACAAAAAAAGCTCACCCAACGAAAGGAGTGATGCGATGCTGTGTCCTTGACCGGGGTTTTGCCTGGACCGAACCCATGGCTGTTGATAAAGTATATTATTGACAGCTAAATTTGATAAAATATAGAATTTGAATAGAGTGTGCATATATTCAAATGATGCTAAAGTTGGTTGAGGATGTTGGCGATGAATTATATTGACCCATGAAGTTGAGTATTGTTAACGAGGGTCAAGTCTTGCAGGGCAATCGCTGACTGGAGGATCGGTGTTAGGGGACAGGTTCAGCAACAAGTTGTTGACGGTCAACGAAGTCGCCAATATCTTGAGGGTATCCAACATGACCGTGTATCGTCTCGTCAAGAGCGGGCAGATTCCGGCCATTAGAGTGGGCAAGAACTATCGCATCAAGGAGAGCGACGTAAACGACTACCTGACCAAGGGGACGCAAAGGTAGAGGCTGGATCGGGGGTTGAGATGAGTCCGAAAAAAGCCGCATTATCGCTGGGATTGGATATCAGCACGAATTCCATAAAAGTCGCCGAGGTGTCCGTCGGACGGGGCGAGCCAGTTCTTTCGAACCTGGGCATCGTCCACATCCCCGACGGGGTCATCAGGGATGGAGAGGTTGAGGACGGCGTGACTCTGGCCGAGTCCCTGAAGGAGCTGTGGGGGATCACCGGCATCAAGGAGAAGGCGGTCACTCTGGGAATCGCGAACCAGAGGGTGATCGTGCGCCCCATAGAGCTGCCTTATATGGAGAAAGATGAACTGGACAGCGCCCTCCGCTTCCAGGTGCAGGAGTTCATACCCATACCCATCGAGGATGCCATCCTGGACTTCGATATCATCGAGGAGTTCATGACCGCCGACGAGGAGCGCATGCTCACCGTGCTGCTGGTGGCCGCCCACAAGGATATGATCCAGAGTTTCATCGAAGTGCTCAAGGCGGCGGGGTTGGGGCTTGCGGCCATAGACCTCAAGGCCTTCGCGATCCCGCGCTCGCTAATCCCGCTGGCGGTATTGCAGGCCGGCTACGAGGAAAACGAGGCCGTTTGCCTGATAAACGTGGGGGCGGGAATGACTAACATAACCATCCTCAAGGACAACGTGCCGCGCTTCGCGAGGTTCCTACTGCGGGGAGGAGACGATTTCGTGCGTGCCATCGTGAACCGCCTGGACATGGAGTGGGAGGAAGCCGACGCACTGAGGCGCGGCAAGCTGGTGAACGAAGAGGCGGACAAGGTGCTGCAGCAGGAGATATTCAACTTCGTGGGCGAGATCAGGCGGTCCATAGATTATTACATCGCCCAGACCCAGGAGAGGGCCTTCAGCAAGGTGGTCCTCACCGGCAGCGGTTCTGTTACCATCAACCTCATGCAGGAGATGGGGAAAGGCTTGAGATTGCCGCTGGAGATCGGGAAACCTTTGCAGAACCTGCAGTTGGGAAGGCTCCCATATACCGCTGAGGAACTGGCCGAGATCGAGCCGTCTGTAGCGGTCAGTGTCGGACTGGCGCTTCGGGAGGTCGTGGAATGACCAGGATAAACCTCTTACCACCCGAGATAAGGGAGAAAGCGGAACGGCCCCGCCTGGCTCCGTGGTTCATCCTCATGGGCGTGATTACCGTGGTGATCATCGTCGGGCTGTTCCTGCTCTTCAGCGCGCAGAAATCCGGAAAACAGGACACCCTAGACCAGAAGGAGCAGGAGCTTTCTGACCTGCAGAAGCAGACGCAGCCCATACAGAAGTACGAGGAACAGCAGAGCGAGCTGAAAGCCCTTGAGGACCTATATATGCAGGCGAACACCGGCAGGGTAGCCTGGGCCCAGATGCTGAACGACCTTGCCATGTATGTCCCCGAGGGACTTGCGACCGCGTCAAACCCTAGGGCCCCCGCGATCTGGCTGACACATCTCCTGATCGACGCCCAGCCCCTGGAGACCATCGCGGGCGCCGCGCCCGCAGGTAGCGAGACGGTGGCCACGGGGGCGGCGATACAGATCGAGGGCTATGCGACGCCGGCATGGCTGTGCATCCAGACGTGGCTCCCCCGGGCCAGCGACTTCAAGGCCAAGGGGTTCCTCGACGCGTACCCGTACTACTACTATTTCCGCGGGCATCCCAAGGTGGCGGAGTTCTTCGTAAGGCTCCACAACATGGAGGAGTGGACCGACCTCTGGATAGAGACCTCTACCCAGGCGTCCATCAGCGAGACGAGGATCGTGACGAACCCGGAGAGCGGTGCGCCCGAGGAAGCCGACTACACGGACTGGGGCATCAGTTTCATCATAGACGCCAGGTGGAACCCCGAGCAGGCCATCTGGCAGAGCGGGCCGGAAGAGGCAGCCGCCACGACGCCAGCGGGGGAGACGGGAGGTGGGCAGTGATGAAGATCAGGGCAAGTTCTGGCCTGTGGTTGCTCGTTGGCGCACTTGTCTGCATCATCATCCTGGTCCTGGCGCTCTTCCTCATCGTCTTTCCCCAGAAGAACAAGGTCTCAGACGTGGACGAGGAGATCACCAAGACGGAGCAGAGCATCCAGTTCGAGCAGAACCGCTTGAACCAGCTCAGGCAGTATGAAAAGGACCCGGAGCAGTTCACCCGGCAGATCGACGTGCTCAAGGAGCGCATCCCCGAGAACGTGGAGCTCGCGGACATCATCCAGCAGATGGACCACGCGGCGGAGGAGTCGGGGCTCGATTTCTTCGCCATCACCCCGGAACTGCCCGTCTCTTCGGGAAGTTTCTATACCGTCACATGCGAGGCCATATTCCAGGGACGTTACTTCAACCTGGTGGAGTTCTTCAACCATATCGAGAGGCTACCCAGGTCGTTCAAGGTTATCTACCTGGACGTGCTGCCCAGCGACGACGGTCTGCCCTATCTGCTGATAACCATGCGTTTCAGGGCGTTTTTCACCACACCCCAGGGGATCGAGAACCTGGTCACGGCACCCTCCTAGGATGAGAGGTGGGTGAGGATGATGAGTGATAAGCGGTGGACGGAAGACAGGGAGACAGCGGTGATACGTAGGCATGACAAGAAGGCCGGGGAAGATGCCGCGAGGGATGTATCCAGGGAGCGCATCCACCTGCTCATGGGAATGGTGCTGGCCGTGGTCATCCTGGCCGTACTGGTGATGGCGGCAACGCCGGGGGCGCGGGGCCGCGACGATACCATGCTGTCCCAGGCCATGCTTCCCGAGGATACAGAGGTTGACGTGGATTCCGAGGGACTGGCGTCCCGGGTGGTGGAGCAGAAGTTCCAGATCCACATGGAGGAGATGGACCAGCAGATGGGCGAGATACCGTACGTGGAGGTCTGGGTGCTCAACGACCCCTTCTACCCGCTCATCGGAGAAGTGGGAGACCTGAGGAACTCGGAGGGGTCCCTGTCGAGCAAGGAATGGCAGATGCTGGGGTTTCCCGACTACGAGGCCGCGGAACAGCCGACCACCGGCGCGCCGGCCACCTCGACACCTACCGGTAGCCTACCGGTGACGACCAGCGTGCCCCAGAGGGTCGTACTGGTGCAGTCGATCTACGAGATAAGGGGCATTAGGTACGTGGACATCAAGGTAAATGACCAGGCCTATGATAAGCTGAAGGCTGGAAGTGATTTCGCCGAGGTCTTCCGGCTGCAGGAGGTCGTCGACAACGAGACGGTTATCCTGCTGTGCGGAGACGAGACCTACGAGCTGAAAGTGAACCAGCTGAGGAAGATCTAGAAGGTTGGAGGGTTGAGGGGGGCGGCGAGAAGCCGCCCCTTTTTCTTTATATGACGCCTAAGGAGATGATGAGCGGATGTTGCGGTATCTTGACGCCGGAGAGTCGCACGGCAAGGGCATTGCATGCATTATCGAGGGAATGCCGGGAGGTCTTCCGCTGACGGCGTCATATATAGAAGATGAGCTGGGACGCAGGCGCCTCGGCTATGGCAGAGGCGCCCGTATGGGACTGGAGCAGGACCGGGTCGAGGTGATAAGCGGCATAAGGGCGGGGCGTACCCTGGGAAGCCCAATAACGCTGCTGGTGTTGAACGCCGAGTTCGACGGGTGGCGGGAGGTAATGGCCGTGGAGGGAGAGGTGAGGGTCGAGGCGGTTACTGCGCCGAGGCCGGGCCATGCCGACCTCGCGGGGGCCCTGAAATACGGCACGCGAGACATCAGGGACATCCTGGAGAGAGCGTCGGCGCGGGAGACGGTGGGCAGGGTCTGCGCCGGGTCCGTGGCGAAAAGGCTATTGGAGGAGCTGGGCGTAGAGGTCTACTCGCACGTGCTTGAGGTCGGGGGAGTCGGCGTCGGGCCCTCCACGGATTTCCCCTCCATTGAGGATCTGAGGGAGGCCGACAGCGACGATATGCGTTGTCTTGATGCGGAGGCCTCGCGTGAAATGCGTAGAGAGGTAGACAAAGCCCGCGAATCCGGAGACTCCCTCGGAGGGTTGTTCCAGGTCGTGGTGCATGGTCTTCCAGCCGGGCTAGGAAGCCACGTGCACTGGGACCGGCGCCTGGACGCACGCCTGGCGGCCGCGGTCATGGGCATCCAGGCGGTAAAGGGCGTCGAGATCGGTGATGGCTTCGAACTGGCGCGTATGCGTGGTTCGCGGGCGGCGGACGAGATACTCTACGACCCTGGAAGAGGTTTTTACCGCTCATCCAATCATGGTGGAGGCATAGAGGGAGGAATGAGTAATGGCGAACTCCTGCTGATACGCGCAGCCATGAAGCCCATCCCAACCCTGGCCAATCCCCTCCGTTCCGTGGATATAGTCACCAGGGAGGTGGTTGGTGCGGCGGTGGAGAGAGCTGACGTATGCGCGGTAGCGGCGGCGGCGGTGATCGCGGAGTCCTGCGTGGCCTTCGTGCTGGCGGACGCGATCATGGAGAAGACGGGGGGCGACAGCCTGGAGGAGATAGCGACGAGATACCAGGCCATGGTGGAAAGGCAGTCACGGTTCTGATGGCAGCGGAGGAATCACTGTCCCCGGTGCCGGTGGTGGATGGAGCCGGCAACATCGCCCTCATAGGCTTCATGGGCAGCGGCAAGAGCACGGTGGGGCCGATGCTCGCCGCAAGGCTCGGGATGGGCTTCGTGGAGCTGGACGAGGTCATCAGCGCGGGGGCGGGCATGAGTGTCGCGGATATCTTCGCGGCGGTGGGCGAGGAGGGTTTCAGGGATCTCGAGAGCAAAGCCCTCGAGGACGTATTACGGGAGGGCGGGAAGGTGATCTCGTGCGGCGGCGGCGCGGTGCTGCGGAAAGGCAATGTGGAACTGCTCCAAGAGCGCAGTCGCGTATTTCTCCTGGAGATATCGCGGCGCACGGCGCTGCAGAGGCTGCGGGAGGAGCACGGCAGGCCTCTCCTGGAGGGAAGCGACCTGGAGGAGAGGGTGGATAGGCTGATGAGGGAACGGGCGCATGCATATGCGGCGGCGGCGCACGAGGTCATAGAGGCGGATGATGCCAGCCCGGAGGAGATAGCGGAGGAGATCGCGGAGCGATGGCGGAGATAAAGGTAAAGACGGGCACGGGTGAATACACCGTCCACATAGGCCAGGGGGTCGTCGAAGGTGTGCTGGCCGAAGATGTCGCGCGGCTGCGCCCCCGAACGATCATGCTGGTCAGCCACCCCGATATATATGAGATGTACGGTGGAAGGCTGCGTGACGTCCTGCAAGGCGGAGAGGCCGGCAGGGTCAGGCCCTGCCATTTCCTCTTTCCACAGGGCGAGGAGAACAAGAGCCTGAAGACCCTCGAGGACGGCTATAACGCGCTCCTGGCCACCGGCGTGAACAGGGAAGACCTGCTCGTCGCCTTCGGGGGAGGTGTGGTCGGAGACCTTGCCGGCTTCATGGCGGCGACCTACATGCGCGGCATGCCCTTCCTGCAGGTGCCCACGACCCTCATGGCCATGGTGGACTCATCCATCGGGGGGAAAGTCGGAGTCGACATGCCTGGGGCCAAGAACATGGTCGGGGCCTTCCACCAGCCCCTGGGAGTGTACAGCGATGTCTCGTTCCTGCGCACCCTTCCCGAGAGGGAGTTGCGGAGTGGCCTGGTGGAGGTGGCGAAGTATGGTTTTCTCTACGATCAGGGGCTGCTGAAGGTGCTGGAGGGCTGGAAGGGCCTGCCGGGGGAGCAGGACGACATCACCGAGGTCATCGCGGCGTGCGCCGGGCACAAGGCCAGGGTTGTGGGGGCGGACGAGCGCGACACCAGGGGGGAAAGGGCCATGCTCAATTACGGCCATACCTTCGGGCATGCCCTGGAGGCGGCATGCGGTTACGGGACGCTGCGCCATGGCGAGGCAGTGGCGGTGGGGATGCTCATGGCGGCACGCCTCGCTGAGCTCATGGGATTCAGCGGGGAGGGCCTAGGCGCGTATCACCGGCGGGTACTCCTGCCTATCCTTGGCGGCGGAGCACGGGATATCGCCCCGGAGCGTGAAGCCGTCATCTCTGCCATGCGGGCCGACAAGAAGAAGGGCGAGAAACTAAGGTTCGTCCTGCTGGAGGGACTGCAGGCCCCCTTCCTGGCGGACGCGGTGGATATGGGGGCGGTGGAGGCGGCGGTCGACGAGACCCTGGATACCTTGAGGAGGGCTGATCCATGCCTTTGATAGCGGTGGTGAACGGACCAAACCTGAATATGCTGGGCAACCGGGAGCCCGGCATCTACGGCTACGCGACCTGGGAGGAGATAAGGAAGAGCATCGAGGAGAAAGCTGATGAACTGGGCCTGCAGGTCGAGTTCTTCCAGAGCAACCACGAGGGAGCCATAATCGACCACCTGCAGGGTCTGCCCGGCCGCGTCCAGGGGCTTATCATCAACCCGGGCGCACTTACCCATTACAGCTACTCCCTTCGCGACGCCATGGCGGCCCTTGACGTGCCCACCATCGAGGTGCATTTGACCAACATCTATGCCAGGGAGGCGTGGCGCTCGAACTCGGTGGTGTCGCCCGTGGTGGAAGGCGTGATCTCAGGCTTCAAGGGTTACGGGTACGAGATGGCGCTCCTGGCCCTCTTAAAAGGTATGCAACGAAAATGACCGGGCGATTGGTTGTCAGGATCCTGTTTTCCGGTCACAGAATAGGCAAAATACCACGTTAAACGACCTATGTAACATTTCCGTAACATCGTTAACAGAGAATTTTCTTGGCAGGCTCTAAAGGCCCGGCTTACAATCTGTCGATAGAAGGGTTAAAGAAAACGCGAGTGCTCGAAGGGCGAACAACAGCTATCTAGCAGGAAAAACAGGGGATCCGCGGAAAAGGGATGGGATATTGGAGATGAGACGCTCAAAAACGCGGTGGCTGGCGGCGGCGATGCACCGTGAGGACGCATTCACACTCCTCGAGCTGACCATCGTCGTGGTCATCCTGGGCATTATCCTCACGGTTGCGACGCTCAGTGCCGGGAATATCAACAGGTCCATCAACATGAATGCCGCGAAGAGGCAGGTCGAAGCGGCTTTGAACCGCGCGAAGACGGCCGCACGGCAGGAGAACGTCTCCTACCAGCTGATCTTCTATACAGACGCCGATGCGAGCAACGGCAATACCTACGAATTCCTGCATAACGTGAAAAACGTGGATGGCACCTGGACCATGACACCCGTCGACAGGTCCGTGTCCGGCGAGGAGTCGTACTCCGCGGCGGGCCATACCTATATAAAGCTGGGCAACAAGGTGGAGATAACCGGATGTACGGAAATAAGCGGAAGCGCGATAGTCGTCATGTTCACGCCCAGCGGCACCACCATGGCTGTCTCCGGCTCCGACAGCGGCGGCGGGTCGGTCTCCGCAACGGTGACCCTGAACCTTGCCAGCGGCGGCCTGGTGGGGGGCGTGTCCATAACCAGTGAAGGCACGGTAACAAGGTTCTGAGGGCGGGACGAATGATGTGCTCAAAAGGTGGCCTCAAAGGTTGAAGGAGGCGAGGGGATGTATCTGCGAAGGAAGCTGAACCAGGAAGGCGGTTTCACCATCGCCGAGATAATCGTGGCGGGATTCATACTGGCGTTCGCCCTTATCCCCATCGTTCGGATGTTCGACGTCTCATATTCCGGCATCCGGTCTTTCGAGAACATCCAGAACAGCGTGAGCGGGGCGCGGGCGGCGGTGGAGGAGATCCGCTCCATGCCTTTCTACGAGCCTTACAACGCAACCTTCGGCGACGTGGATATCGACGACCACTTCTGGGGAGTCCGCGATCCTGAGAACACTAATCCGGGGTCAGATACTCCGTCCTGGGAAGACATCCCAGAGGTCGAGTATTACGGCTACGGCGAGTTCGTGGACTATGAGAACTACCGTATAGGGGTGAAGCTGGCGTACCTTAACGACGACACCGGCGTGTCCTCCATGCTGGAAGGCTGGGGCCCCAAGACCGCGGGCATGGACCGCCCCAAGGACGCCGACAACGAGTCCATACACCTGCTCCTGGTCCAGGTGAACGCCTACTGGATGGACGGAAGCGAGGAGAGGAAGTACACGCTGGAGAGCGTGGTCACTGACACCGAGGCCATCTACAACCTGGGGATCTCAAGCATCACCGTGACCGGCCCCGCCTCCATCCAGGACCTTGACGAGAACGGGATGGTCCGTAAAGAGAACGCGGCCGCGCACTGGTCGGACCCCAACGTCGACGTGCAGCTGGAGATCAAGGGATGGGGGTTCAACCCCGATCCCGCGGCGAACCTCACCGCATCCATCGTCAGGGACAAGAATAACGACATACCCATCACCCTCAGCTACAAGAGCACGGACACCCTGGTCGGGACCATGAAGCTCTACAACACCGGCACGGACGTGGCGGGAGAGCCCGACTGGTACCCGCGGGCGGCGGTGGGCTACTGGTCGGTGAAGGTGAAACAGGAGACAATCCTGAGCACCTATCTCTACCAAGGATTCATCGTGCAGTACCCGAAGCCGGTGATTTCCGACTTCGGGAACGCTGCGGACATGAGCAAATCGGGATTGAACTCGCAGGAAGCCGCATCGATAAAGATCGTGGGAGGACCGTTCGTCAACCAGGTGAAGACCCCGGCGGCAAGGCTCGTCCGCTATGGGGACAGTGGCGAGATCCTCGACCAGATCAACGGCACCAATATCGTGCTCTCCGTGCCCGCCAGTTCATACGGGTACGCGCTGAGTCCGAACTGTACCATCACCGCCACCTTCGATCTGACGGCGGGAGCGCCGGGCGAATACCACATGGTGGTTGTGAACACGGATGAGCCGACCCTCGTCGGCCATATAGCGTCCGACCCGAGCGATGAAATATATACCATAGTGGAGGTGTTCCCGGAAGTAACCGACATCTATGTCTTCGGCACCAGCCCAAGATACAGAAGCGGATACCCGAATATAGGAAACCCGAGGACCCTGGTCATCGAGGGTCAGTACTTCAACCAGTCAGGCGCGCCGCCATACGTGGACGTGTACCTCTGCAGCGATGTCGTTTCCGAGGCGCCCTCAGGCACCGTCATCCAGGGCAACGTGCTCTCGGTGGTCGACCACAGCACTATCGTAGCCACTTTCGACCTGAGCGGGCAGCCCCTCGGCAGCTACAAGGTCTTCGTGAGGAACCGCCATGACGGCAGGGCGGGGTGGACGGCCGACGCTCCCTTCTCCATCGTCACCTTCGCTCCCAGCATCAGCTCGTTCATCGCGACCTCCGACGGTTTCTACGAGAACTACTACGATGTGCCCTCGATCATCTCCGGGTCTTGCCTGGATGTCGCCACCGGGGTCTCCATCACCAACGGCACCGTCGAATACGATGTAACGGGAGAGAGTATCCTCGGGAACAACACATCGATCCCGGTGAACCTGAACCTCATCGACTGCAACAACACGGATACCTGGAACGTGAGGTTGTATTTCTCGGGTGGGAGCCCATCGCAGCTGGACTACGCCTTCGATGTCGTTCTCGGTCCAGCGAAGATCATCGCCGCCAACAATTATGGAGATACCCGGGCGGCGCTGTATATCTGGCGGCAGGATGGCAGCTACAGGTATGAGACCACTTCAACCAGGGCATATGCAAGGTACAATCGTACGGCGAGGTTTTACGTGCGCGGGAAGGGATTCCCGCTCGCCGTCAACGGCCAAACGACCTTGCGGATCTGGAAGGGCAGCTGGTCGCTTTCCGGCAACTACGACTGCACCACGGACAGGAACAACAAGATCGTCAGGATCACCTCGGCAACCTGGAGTATGACTAACAGCACGGGTGACTGCGGCATTTCGGTGCAGCGCGTGGGCGATGCCAGCATAGACAGCTACCCCACGCGTTGGAGACTCTCCTTGACCTATTAAACCGAAGGATGAGGGTAGTGGATGATGATTAGCAAGTTGTTCGGAAAGGCGCGGGCCGAAGAGGGCTTCACCCTCGTTGAGCTCATGGTCTTCATCGGGATCATGGTCATCTTCCTCATCGGGGTGGGGGGCATGATCACCTCGGGGGTGAAGAGCTCGACCGCCTCCTTCAACCTGGTGAAGATCTCCGAGGGGGCGAACGAGGCCTTGAGCACCATGGTCAGGCAGATCAGGGTGGCGACCTCCATGGACGCTGCGAGCACCTCCAGCCTGATCGTCTTCTCCGGGGACGTGGACGGTGACGGCACGACGCAGACGGTGCGCTTCGACGTCTCCGGAGGATACCTGCGAAAAGGTCCCACCGCCGACTCCATGTCGAACTGGATCGCAGATGTCGATACGGTCACCTTCACTTATTACTGGTACAACCCGAGCACCAAGCAGGCGGAACCGATCGCCGACGCCGACTGGGCCGCCCACTACATGGACGTCTACCGCGTGGACATAGGGCTGACCATGACCATCAACTCCGCTGGTAATACCGTCGGCAGGAGCTATAACACCAGCGTGACCTTGAGAAACAAGCTCCAGTAGAGGAAGCCTTCAAGAGGTGTTTAAGATGAGAGTGACAAAGATCTTCGCAAAGGGCTCCAAAGAGACCTCCGTTCCGAAGGAGCAGGGTTTCGCCCTCATCGTGGTGCTCATCGCCCTGCTCATGCTCTCGGTGCTGGGCGCGGCGAGCCTGCTTCTCATGGTCTCATCCCTCAAGGGCATGGCGAACATGCGGCCTGAAGACCGCGCCTTCCAGGTCGCTGAGTCCGGCCTTTACGTCGCGCACGCCAAGATAGTCAACAACGAGGTAAGGACACCGGTCACCGCGAGCGGGTCGGTGCTCGGAGGGGACTACTCCGTGAGCATGCAGCCCGTGGGCGGTTCGACCACTGACTACGTGGTGGTATCGGAGGGGAGCTATGTCGATGGCGGCACCACCTACCGGCGCAAGTTGCAGGAGAACATATACTACTCGGGAGACCAGGCCTTCGATGCCATGCGCAATTACCTCTTCTTCGCGGGTCGCGACCTCAATATCGATGTTGGAGAGATCATCAACGTGGGCGTGCCCATCACCATCAACGGCAACATGCGCGCCGAGGAGGACGTGAACATCAGCTGCCACCCGGTCATCAGCCTGGGGGACGGGCTGACCATCAATGGCAGTATCGAGGGCAAGAGGTCCATAAACGTCGATGTGGCGCCAACGCTCCTGAGCGTGCGGACCAACCTCTTCGGCGAGATGAGGGCCGGGGATGCGCTGGACGCCTCGAGCACGGGAACTATCAACCTGCACACCGATGGGTGGCTTCTCGCTCAAGGGATTATCTATGCGGCCGCGACCTCCAGCTACAAGTGGGACATGTACAGGACTTCGCTGGTCGAGAGGAAAGACGGACCGTGGGATACCATCGTCAAGGGCAACCAGGTAAACAGTCGTGGCGTGGACAAAGTCTATGTGCCCGAGCCCAACTTCGACTATTACAAGGCCATAGCGAAGGACCAGGGCAACTACTTCGAGGGCGACAAGACCCTTTCTGGTAACCTGGGGACCTATGCGTCCTCCTCGGTCACCGTTATCTACTGCACCGGCAATATGACCCTGAACGGTTTCGCCTGGAACCTGCCCAACATGAAGGGCATCCTGGTGTGCGAGGGCACCTTCACCGCCAATAACACCCTGCAGTTCGCGTCCGGGTCCCAGTTCCAGGTCATCGCGAACGGGGACATAGTATTCAACAACGACTGGAGTTTTCTGGGGCTGGGCTCGACCAACGACTACTTCTTCTGGTCGGGCAACGACGCCTGGATAGACCTGGGGATGTTCTCAGAGCAGAGGCTGCAGGTGACGGCGCTGAGGGATGTGAACGTGTTCAGCAACGAGAACCTCTTCGCGACCTGCAGCGTGACCTACAAGCCGCCGGACATCGACGTTGCGGGGTTCCCCATCGATCTCACCATAACCAACTGGAAGGAACTGCCCAGCGAATGATCCCGGGCGCCCATGCATGAGGTCAGGTCTTGGATTTTGGATACCATTTAATGGAATCCAAAATCCAAGACCTGACCCTCAAACGTTAGACAAGAAACGGCAGGAAGACCTCCCGGTACCAGCAGATGATGTCTCCATGCCGGCGGGTATGGCGCTTGATGATACAGGTGTTTTGCCTGTAGAGTTGGGGGGGCCTGCCGACAAGACACGCAGCCGCATGGGGCTCCGGTTACGCGCCGGAACCGGACGCCGGGCGTGAAAGGGCAATCGCGATGGCGACTGCTGGAGGAACGAAAGAGGAGTACGCCGCACGGCGCAGGTCGTACCGGGCGCTGTTGAGAGCGCAGGGTATCGACGGCATGGTGCTGACCCACCTGCCGGACATCCGCCACCTCTGCGGTTTCACCGGTTCCAGCGGGGTAGCCCTGCTGCTGCGCCAGGGCGGATACTTCTTCACCGATTTCCGCTACCGCGAGCAGTCGGCACGGGAAGTGGTGGGACTGCGGACGGTGATCTACGCTACGAGCGTGGAAGAGGCCGTTGCGAAGACACTCCAACGCCGCCGGGGACTGCGGCTGGGGTTTGACCGCGATGTCGCATCCTATGCCGGGGTGATGGCCCTGCGTCGGCATCTGCGGGGAATAGCCGCGCTTCTGCCCCTGAAGGGCTCTCTAGGGCTGCTGAGAGCGCCCAAGAGCCGCTCGGAACTGGAGACCATAAGGAAATGTATAGATATCGCCCAGAGAGCCTTTTTAACCGCCCTCCGTGATGTCGATGGGAGATCATCGGAATTCGACCTCGCCGCGGCCATCGATATCGCCGCCAGAAGGCTGGGGTCGGAAAGACCGTCCTTCGATACCATAGTGGCGGCCGGTTCCCGGGGCGCCCTGGTGCACGCCGGCCCCTCGCGCAAGAGGCTGCGCGGGGTGACGGTGATCGACTGGGGGGTGGAACTCAGGGGTTACTGCAGCGATACCACCCGCACCGTGGCCTTCGGCAAGGTCCCGCCACTGCTGGAGAAGGCCCACTGTCTGGTGCTCGAGGCCCAGGAGAGGGCGCTGGACATGGTACGCCCGGGCGTTAAGGCACGCAAGGTAGATGGCGCCGCGAGAGAGGTCATCGAGAGAGCCGGATACGGCGATGCCTTCGGACACGGTCTGGGGCACGGGGTCGGACTGGAAGTGCACGAGCGTCCACACGTGAGCCCGGCGAGCCGCGACATCATCGAAGAGGGCATGGTGTTCACCAACGAGCCCGGCATCTACCTGCCCGGCATCGGCGGCGTGCGCGTGGAGGACATGGTCTACGTTACCGCGACGGGGCCCGAGCTGTTGACCACTCTCCCCCGCGGTCTGGACCCATCCGACTACATCTGAACAGGCTTCCCATCACCCGACCGCCCACGTAGCGTTCTTTTCCCCATGGAGTTGGGTCAGCGCCCGGAGCTGCCCGTCCTGCGCCGATTCCTTATGCTGAAGACCGGGCAACTCAAGGTCCGACCCCACTCCCCGTTACGGAAAACGAACGTATGTTAGAATTATCTACGCAGCTATTAGTATCGAATGGAGCGGGAACATGATATCGACAGCGGACTTCAGAAACGGCATGACCATCGACATGGACGGCAACCTTTACAACATCGTGTACTTTCAGCACGTCAAGCCGGGCAAAGGCGGAGCTTTCGTGCGCACGCGCCTGAAGAACCTCAAGACGGGAGCGGTGACCGAGAAGACCTTCCGGGCGGGGGAGAAGGTGGACCTCGCCATACTGGACAAGCGCAGGATGCAGTACCTATATAAGGACGGCCCGAGTTTCTTCTTCATGGACCTGGAGACCTTCGAGCAGATGCCCCTGACGGAGGCGGAGGTCGAGGAGACGGCGAAATACCTCGTCGACGGGGTGACCGTCGAGGTGTCTCTCTATGAAGGGAAGCCGGTGGCGGTGGAGGCGCCCCTGTTCCTGGAGATGGAGGTGGTGGAGACGGCTCCCGGGGTCAAGGGCGACACCGCCAGCGGGGGCAGCAAGCCGGCCACCCTGGAGAGCGGCCTGGTGGTCAACGTCCCCTTCTTCATCGAGGTGGGGAACAGGATCAGGATAGATACACGCAGCGGAGAATACATGGAGAGGGTGGGTTGACCGCCATGCTCGAAGCGGAGACCTACAGGATTCGCGCCGGCGTCCTGGAACTGATAGCCGGTATAGCTCTCGCGGAGGTCCATGGGGTATCGGGTACCGGAATACGAACAGACCACCCCGAGGACCTAAGGAAGAGAAAGAGCCTGATCAAAGGCGTAAGGGCGGAGGCGGAGGATGGCAAGGCCGCCATCGATGTCGATGTGAACATGGAGTACGGCAAGGATTTCATCGCCCTGGCAAGGGAAGCGCAGGAGAGGGTCACCGGGGCGGTCGAGGCCATGACGGGATGGGAAGTGGTGGCGGTGAACGTGAGCGTGGTGGGGGTGAACGCTCCCTAGGTGAACGATCCCGTGCAGTTCGGCAGGAGAACCCTGGCCCGTATGCTGGCCTGCGACATCCTCTACCAGATGGACCTCACCGGCGACGACATGGAGAAGGTGATCACCGGCTTCGTACCCATGCTCCAGGAGGGCATTGATGAGGAGGCCGTCCCGCCCCAGGATATACCGGATATCTCCCTGGAGTACGTACGCATGATGCTCGGCGACGGAGCGGAGATAGAGGAGTTGGTGTCGTTCGGCACCGAGAGACTGGCATTTCCCGAGGGTATACCCGGGTTTTCCCGGGAGATCGTCGGTCTTTACATCGGACACCGGGAAGAGATAGACGGCCTCATCGCCTCCTTTGCCGATCGCTGGTCGCTGGAGCGCATGCCCATGGTGGACCGCAACCTCCTCAGGCTGGGCTTCGCCGAACTTCTCTATCGCGAGGATATACCCATCAACGTCACCATCAACGAATATCTGGAGCTGGCCAAGACTTTCTCCACCGAGGATTCGAGCAAGTTCATAAATGGGGTGTTGGGGAAGCTGGTCAGGGACAGGTGCTCGAAGGGCTTGGATGAGGCGATCGCCGGGGCGGCCGAGGATGACCGGGGCGATCGGCAGGGCTGATACAATATCTAGTATGTTGCGCCCACCCCGAGCGGATGCTATCCTTTTATAGACCTTTTAGACCTTTAATTCAGTCCTGCGAGGCTGGCAAGGAAACATATGGAACGCAGAACGGAGCCTTCTTGCGCCAGTCGCAGGAAGGCTTTTTCACGTTGGAGGTGGCGGATGGCTTTCAAGGAAAGGGTAAAAGTGATGGAGGAGGCGGACATCCGCCGTGCCGTCCAGCGCATCTCCCACGAGATCGTTGAGCGCAACAAGGGCGCCGGCAACGTTGTGATCGTGGGCATCCGCACCCGTGGTGTACCTCTCTCCCTGCGCGTAGCCGAGGCCGTCTCGCGTATAGAGGGGCTCGAAGTGCCCGTGGGCAGGCTGGACGTGACCCTGTACCGGGACGACCTGCACACCATGAGCCAACCGGTGGTAAAGGAAACCCATTTGCCCGGGGATATCGAGGGAAAGCATGTGGTCATCGTCGACGATGTACTCTATACCGGACGCAGCGTGAGGGCGGCTCTGGACGCCATCATCGATTTCGGACGTCCCGCCACCATCCAGCTGGCGGTCCTGGTGGACCGGGGGCACCGCGAACTACCCATCCGGGCCGACTACGTCGGCAAGAACATCCCCACCTCCGTCGGGGAGAAGGTGAGGGTGGCCTTGAAGGAGGTGGACGGCGAGGACGGCGTGTTCATCGGAAGCGATGATGGATGATCCCGTCGCGAGACGGGATTTTCTCATTTACGCCCGTCGGACAGGGAAGGAGGCAGGGATTGGCAGAGAGCAGACATCTCCTTGACGTGGATGACCTCACGCGCGAGGACATCGAAAGGGTACTGGAGAGCGCGCGTTCTTTCGCTGAGGTACTGCGGAGGCCGATAAAGAAAGTGCCATCCCTGCGAGGCAAGACTGTGGTCAATCTCTTCTACGAACCCTCGACGCGGACGCGCATGTCCTTCGAGGTGGCCGCGAAGAGGCTCAGTGCCGATGTGATGAACTTCACCGCCTCCACGTCGAGCGTGGAAAAGGGGGAGAGCTTAAAGGATACTGCCCTCACGCTGGAGGCCATGGGGGTCGACGCCGTGGTCATAAGGCACCCGGTGGCGGGAGCGCCGTGGCTGTTGCGCCAGTGGCTGGAGGCCGCCATCCTCAATGCCGGGGACGGTATGCACGCCCATCCCACACAAGCCCTCCTTGACCTGTTCACCCTCTGTGACAGGCTGGGAGACCTGGAGGGCCGCACTATTGCCTACGTCGGTGACATACTCCATTCGCGTGTGGCCCGTTCCGGTATAAAGGCCTGCAGGGCCATGGGCATGGAGGTGCTCGTGGTAGCGCCGCCCACGCTGCTCCCCCCGGCCGAGCTCGAGGGGGTGGAGACTGGACATGATCTCGATGCCGTCATCCCGCGCTGCGATGCCCTCTACATGCTGCGCATACAGAAGGAGAGACAGGAGGAGGGGAGGTTCCCCTCCCTCGAGGAATACACGCACCTCTATCAGCTGAACCCGCGCCGCCTGGGCAAGGCCAGGCCCGGCGTGGTGGTTATGCACCCTGGCCCTATGAACCGGGGCGTAGAGATCGCTTCCGAGGTCGCCGATGCCCCCATGGCGGCAATAACCGCGCAGGTGGCGTCGGGTGTCGCGGTGCGGATGGCGGTGCTCTTCACGCTACTGGGCGGCGCCGAGGGGGGTGAGAGGGTTGCCTGAACTGCTGATAGAGGGCGCAAGGCTCATCGACCCCTTCAACCGGCTGGACGGGGTGATGGACGTTGCCGTCTCTCGCGGGCGCATCGCCGCGGTGGGCAAGACCCTGGAAAAGGAGGGCAGGGAGGTGCTGGATGCGCGGGGGAAGGTGCTGGCGCCTGGCTTCCTCGAGGTCCACGCTCACCTGCGCGAACCGGGGCGCGAGGACGCGGAGACATTGCAGAGCGGCCTGGAGGCGGCCCTGCATGGGGGATACACGGCCGTATGCTGCATGCCCAATACCGAGCCGCCGCTGGACAACGCCGCCATCGCGGAGGCGGTCGCAGCCAGGGCCAGGGAACTGGGACTGGCGGACCTCTTCCCCGTGGGCTGCATATCCAGGGGTAGAGAAGGGCGCGAGCTCGCAGAGATGGCCCTCATGCACCTCAGCGCGGCCAGGGTATGCGCCTTCTCGGACGATGGGAGCGGGGTGCAGGATGCCGGGCTCATGCGCAGGGCCATGGAGTACGTGACGGCCTTCGGCGCCCTTATCATCTCCCATGCCGAGGACGCAGCCCTGTCCCTCGGGGGCCAGGTGAACGAGGGAGCGGTGTCCACCGCCATGGGCCTGAGGGGGATTCCGGCCCTGGCGGAGGAGGTCATGGTGGCGCGCGATCTTCTGCTCGCCGAGGAGACGGGGTGCCGCCTGCACCTGGCTCACCTGAGCACGGCGCGCTCGGTGCGCATGCTCAGGGACGCGAAGAAGAGGGGGGTCCCGGTGACCGCCGAGGCCACGCCACACCACCTGCTCATGAGCGATAGGGATATAGACGGTTACGATACCGTGTTCAAGGTAAACCCGCCACTGCGCACACCGGCAGACATGCAGGCGCTGCGCAAGGCAACCGGCGACGGCATAATAGATGCCGTGGCCAGCGATCACGCGCCGCACACCCTCGAGGATAAGGAGCGTGAGTTCGACTATGCGCCCTTCGGCGTGGTGGGGATGGAGAGCGTCTTCCCCATGCTCTACAGCGAGCTGGTCTTGACAGGGGCGCTCGACCTTACGCGCCTAATCGAACTCCTGACCAGTGGTCCCGCGAGGGTGCTGGGCGTTCCCGCGACCGATTACGGCATGGGGATCATCGTTGGAGCGCGGGCAGATCTGGTGCTGCTGGACGTCGATGGCACGTGGACGCTTGATGCCAGGGAGTTTGCCTCAAAGGGGCGTAACTGCCCGTTCCACGGCAGGGTGGTGAAGGGCAGGATACACTGCACGTTGAAGAACGGCAAGATAGCCTATAGGGCTCCAAATACCGGGAGTGCATGAGATGACACATGACGGTTGCGCGCTGGTCATCGGGCCCGGTCCCGTGACCCTTCCCCAGGGCCCTGCTTTCCAGTATATGGCGGCGAGGGGGTGTGCCATCCTGCGCCGTCTCGGAAAGCGGGTACTTGTCCTGGAGGACAATCCCGCCACCCTCATGGACGTCGGCGGAGGCGAGGAAGACCTGTTCGTGGAGCCCGCTGCAGTGGAGGTCGTGCAGAGGATCGTATCCAGCCTGGAGGTGGGATCCATCTGGTTCGGGTTTGGTGGGAGGAGGAGCTGGCAGCTGGCCATGCGCCTGGCGGGGGAGGGATGGTACGAGGAAGCCGGCATCGCGGTGCCGGACATGGACGACCGTACCCTCTGGCTGTGCGGCGACCGGTCATTGCTGCGGGAGGCGCTGGAACAGGCGGGCATCCCCAACCCCGCCTTCCATGCCGTGGGCGGCCTGAGCGAGGGCCAGGTCGCCGTGGAGAGGTTGGGGTTTCCGCTGGTGGTGAGGGCGCATTTCTCGTGCGGGGGGTGCGGCGCGGGCCTGGTGTACAACCTGGAGGACTATCCGGCCATGCTGGAGGAAGCGATGCGGGAGAGCCTCACCGGTGAGGTGCTGGTGGAAGAGGCCCTGGTTGGATGGCGGAAGTACATCGCCATCGTGCTAAGGGACCTTGACGGCCTGACCAGTGTCGCGGGGGTGATCGAGCAGCAGGAGCCGCTTCCGGTGCATGATGAGGACGCGGTGCTGGTATATCCATCACGGAGGTGCGGGCGGGACGGTGAGTATGCGGTAAGGGAGCTGGCCCGAAAGACCGTGGAGTCACTGGGCCTTCAAGGAGTCATAGAGGTTAAACTCGCGGCGGCGCCGGGATGGGAATCCCTCTACGTAATCGACGTGAACCCTAGGCCATGGCGTACGGTCCCCCTGCTGGAAACGGCGAAGGGGATCGATCTTGTAGGCGCTCACGTGAACCTGTTGATGGGCAAGGGACTGGCGAGGGAATTCAGCGATGCGGAAGGCCGGCGCCCGGTCACGGCCGTGATGGCAAAGCCCAACCCCTTTTTCCAGGACGAGGCGGGTGGAGAGGGCTATATCTCTCTGGCCAGCCGCTCCATGGGGCGGCGGCTCTCCAGGGCGGGCGAGCCGGGGGCGGAGACGGGCACGGAAACCCCTACACGCCAGGGTGAGCCGGAATGGTTCTGCATGTCGCGGTCAGCGGAGACGGCCCTCAAGCGCGGGATCATGCTGGTGGGTGGCGACAACCGTGGCCCTTCCGGAGGATACGAGGCCAACGTGAACTGCCTGTATGCCCTGGGAGAATGGAAGCGGGAGGGAGGCGGAGCGGTCCTTTATACGCCGGACCCAGGTTTCGCCCTCTACGCGGCATCCCATGCGGATGCCGTCATCCTGGGTCAGCTGACCGCGGAAGAGATCGCACAAGCGGCAGAGGCGATGAGCACGGGAGTAGTAAGCGTGCACTTCGGTGGACGGGCAGCTCTGAGTTGTGCGCCCGGCCTTGCCGCGGCGGGGCTTGGGCTGCTGGGCGCGCAAGACCTCGAGGGCCGAAAGACCGTTTCCAGCGCGTTGGAGAAGGCGCGGCGGGCCGGCCTGCGTGTCGTAGAATACGCGCTCAGCGAGACCAGGGATGAGGGAGAGGCGCTGCTGCAGGGAGCGGATTATCCCATGCTGGCGACGGTCGAGGAGGAGGGTGCGAAATCCATTCAAAGGATGATATACGGCGTTGAGGACGGCAGGGCGTTCCTGCGAGATCACGCCGGCAAGAGCGTCCTGTGGCGTCGCTTGCGCGAGGAGACGCAGGAGGTGCAGGTAGAGGCGGTGGCATCGGATGCAGGACACACCGTCCTGCTATGGGAACAGCTCGATGCGGCGGGGGTCTTCTCAACGGACGGCCTGGCCGTGTACCCTCCCCGTTATCTCACCTCGGAACAGTCGGGCCGGGCCCTGGAACTGGCCAGGCAGGCCATGGACGTTCTGGGCTGGAGGGGGAACCTCTCCATGCGCATCCGTATAAGCAACGGGGACATCGACATCTGGAGCATCTCCCCCGGGGCCTCGGCAAACCTGCCTTTCCTCTGTCGCGCCGCGTCGCTGCCGCTGGCTGCCATGGGAATGAGGGCACTGGTCGGTATGAAGCCGGAGGGTTTCGTGGCCAACGAGAGTATCAGCGCGGTAAGGGCGCCGCTCATACCCTTCGGGCTGATAGCGGATTCCGATATCCTGCCGTCTCCCCAGCGGCGCTCCACGGGTTCGGTCATGGGCGTGGCCGGGGATCCCGGCATCGCTCTGGCCAAAGCCTTGTGGAGCCAGGGAATGCGCCCCCGTCCGGGGAGCAGGGTGTTCCTGAGCGTGGCCAACCGCGAAAAGAGACGCGCCCTCATGCTGGCGAGGGAGCTGCAGGGGTCCGGCCATGTCCTCATGGCGACCCGGGGCACCGCGCATGCGCTGGAGGCTGCGGGCATCAAGGTGGAGACGGTGAACAAGCTGCGCGAAGGTCGTCCGAACGTCCTGGATCTGATCAGGAACGGACAGGTGGGAATGGTGATCAACGTGCCGAGGGGAAAACACCCCCATTCGGACGGCTTCTACATCCGGGCGGCCTCCGTCCGACACGGCATACCCTGTATCACCAACATGGAGGTAGCCCTCGCGTTGGCAAGGGGGATGCGCCAGGCGGATCCCCCTGCTTGGGACATAAGACCGCTGACCGCCTATGCCGCGTCCGGGCATGCGGTGGGGGGTGCATGAGATTGCGGGAGGCCCGCAGGGTCGAGATCGTAGCGAAGAGACGTTTCGGAAAAGTCGTCGAGCTGGAGTTCGAGGCGGAGGTGCCGCTTGGGGGCGACCCCGGCCAGTTCGTCCACGTGCGCTGCGAGAGATGGGGACTGGTCCTGCGCCGTCCTTACAGCTTGAGCGGATCGCGGGAAAAGCGTGCTTCCATACTGGTCAGGGACGTCGGTGCCGGTTCCGCCTGGTTGTGCGAGGCCGAAGTGGGGCAGACCCTGGATATCATGGGTCCGCTGGGTAGGGGCTTCGCCGCGGGAACCGGAGGAGGCCATGTCATGGTGGCGGGGGGGACCGGACTGGCACCGCTGGCGTTTCTGGCGTCACGCCTCAAAGAGCGTGGACATGAGGCCACACTGTTCTGGGGGATCGAGCGAGAGGCGGACTATGGCGGCCTCGCAGGTGAGCTGAGCAAAGAGTACGACCTGCGCCTGGCCACCATGGCCGGAGATGCCGGTACCGGGGGCAGGGTACTCGACATCCTTTCTCCAGACGACATCACGGACGCGGGAAGCCTTTACGGCTGCGGCCCGATGGCCATGCTGGCGGCCCTGGCAGCGCGCTGCACCGGCGATATCCTGGACAGGCTGCAGGTATGCGTTGAAGAACGTATGGCATGCGGTATCGGAGCATGCCGGGGGTGCGCGGTGCCGTCTGTGGACCCGGACGGCGGCTACTTGGCCGCGTGCAGGGACGGCCCTGTTTTCGAGGGAAGGGAGCTGGATTGGAAGCGGCTGCAGGAGTAGAGCTCGGGATCGAGATCACCGGGATCCGCCTCAAGAACCCCGTCCTGGTCTCCTCGGGGACCTTCGGTAACGGCAGGGAATATGCAGAATGGCTGGACATCGAGAAGCTGGGGGGATTGACGACCAAGTCGGTGACCCTGGAACCATGCCCGGGAAACCCTCCGCCGCGCCTTTGGGAGACCCCTTGCGGCATGCTCAACTCCATCGGCTTGGAGAACAAGGGCCTCGAGCATTTCCTGGCCGAGGAGCTGCCGTGGCTCTCCGGGCTGGACCTGCCGGTATGGGTTAACGTGGCCGGCTTCTCATCCGGGGAGTACGTCGAGCTGGCCAGGGAGATCTCGGGAAGCGGCATGGCGGATGCCATCGAGCTCAATATCTCGTGCCCCAATGTCAAGAGGGGCGGCATCCATTTCTCGGCCGATCCCCTGGAGGCATCCTCTCTGGTCGAGAGGGTCAAGGGAGTCACAGACATCCCGGTATACGTCAAACTAACCCCGCGCTGTGGCGATCTGGCTGCCATGGCCAGGACACTGGCCGCGGCGGGAGCGGACGGGCTGAGCCTGATCAACACCGTACCGGCCATGGCCGTGGATATCGAGACCGCCCGCCCCCGGCTCGCGAACTTGACCGGGGGACTCTCGGGACCGGCCATCCACCCCATCGCTGTGCTGGCGGTGTGGGAGGTGGCGGATGCCGTGGACCTGCCCATCATCGGCATGGGGGGCATATGGACATGGCGGGACGCAGTGGAGATGATGATGGTGGGCGCTGATGCCGTAGCCGTGGGCACGCTCAACTTCACCGCTCCCGCGGGAACCCTGGACATAATCGCCGGCATGGCTGACTATCTCGGGCGTAGAGGGTTGGCCACGGCCTCGCAACTGGTGGACATGGCGCGCCGGGAGGCAGGGTGATATGAAAAGAAAGAACGACCCCTTTATCGTCGCGCTGGATATCGCGGAGACAGAAGCGCTGCTGCGCATGGCGACGGTGTTGCGCGGGGAGGTGGAAACGGTGAAGATCGGGCTGGAGGCCTACACGGTCACGGGTCCCGATATCATCATTACCCTGCGCGAGATGGGTTTTCGTGTTTTCGCTGACCTCAAGCTGCACGATATACCGAACACGGTAGGGGGAGCGGTCCGGGCCCTCGTGCGCAAGGGCGCCTCCATGATCACCATCCACTGCAGCGGAGGCAGGGCGATGCTGGAGGCCGCGGTGAGGGCGGCGGGGGAGGAAGCGCCAGCCGCGGGCACCGCGCGGCCGCTGCTCCTTGGGGTGACCGTGCTCACCAGCCTGGACGAAGCGGGAGCGGCGGAGATAGGCTGGGAGAACGGTATCGGACACGCCGTGTCTTCCCTGGCCAGGCTGGCGGTGGAAAGCGGGCTCGACGGAGTGGTGGCCTCGCCTCGCGAGGCCTTGCGGCTGCGGGAGGACCTGGGACAGGGGGCGGTTATCGTGACCCCAGGTATCCGGGCGAGGGATGAAGACGCCCAGGACCAGGCGCGCACCGCGTCGGCGGGGGGTGCCCTGGCGTCGGGTGCTGACTTCCTGGTGGTAGGAAGGCCGGTGACCGCGCGGCAAGACCCGGTGAAGGCGTTACGCGAGCTGAGGCGGGAGGCGGGGATCCAGGGCGCTTGAACAGGCGCGGATATTTGACGGGATTTCCGGCACCGGGACGTGATGTCCGCTGTGGCAAAGTCGCAGCCGGAACCGTCGTGAGGAAGGGGTGAGACGCGATGAACCAGTGGGAGGTAATGGAAATCCTGGAGGGAGAGGAGGCGCTGCGAAAGGGCCACTTCCTCCTCACCTCCGGGCTGCATAGCGATACCTACGTGCAATGCGCCAGGGTCCTGCAGCACCCGCAGCTCGCGGAGAGCCTGGCGGGGGAGATAGCCAAGGACTTCAGTGCGGAGGACATCGACGTGGTGGTCAGCCCGGCACTGGGAGGCATAATCATCGGCTACCTCGTCGCCATGGCTATGAGGAAGCGCATGCTCTTCGGGGAGAGGGTGGAAGGGAGGCTTGCGCTGCGGCGCGGGCAGGCCATAAAGGCGGGAGAAAGGGCACTGATCGTCGAGGACGTAATCACCACCGGAGGCTCGGTGCGGGAACTAATGGAGGTGGTGAAGGCGGCGGGAGGCAGTGTCGTCGGGGTGGGAGCCCTGATAGCAAGGGGTGAAGGCGGCGGTTTCGACGTGACCTGCAAGGCACTACTGAGACTGGAGGCCGCGACCTGGACGGCGGACGGATGTCCGCTATGCCGGAAGGGGATTGAACTGGAAACTCCTGGCAGCAGAAGGCTCGGGTGATGTGCTGCGGTGACGCGGAGCACCTGCTAAAAGGTTTGAATATCGCTTGTATGCAGGTAAAAGGAGGTTTATACTAGGTTCGATTGTTGCTGTAGGGAAGGCTTTGACTCGAGGAGGGATATAATGGCCAAACAAAAGCTCCCGGAATTGACAGCAGAACAGCGCAAGGCAGCCTTGGAGAAAGCGGCAAAGGTAAGGAAGGAAAGGGCAGAGATCAAGAAAAAGCTCAAGGCGGGCCAACTGAAGGTAAGCGACATCTTGAAGAAGGCGGACGATGAGATATATGGCAAGATGACCGTGAAGTCTGTGATCGAGTCAGTGCCGGGTGTCGGAAAGCTGCGGGCGGCAAAGATCATGGAGGAGATCGGCATCTCTACCTCTCGTCGGGTGAAAGGCCTGGGACCGAAGCAGGTAGCGGCCCTCAAGGATAAGTTCGCCTGATCGGGCGGTCATCCCCGGCGCTGACGAGATCCCGCTGGCGTAACAGGAATAACCTGCAGGTGGAATAATGCCCCAGGGACGTCTTTTTGTCGTCGCCGGCCCATCCGGCGCGGGGAAAGGCACGCTCATCGCCGCATTACTGCAACGTTATCCCACTGCCTGGTTGTCGGTGTCCGCCACCACCAGGAAGCCCCGGGAGGGAGAGGTGGACGGCGTACAGTACTTCTTCCTGACCGAGGACGCTTTCAGGGAGATGGCGGCAGCGGGCGACTTCCTTGAGTGGGCGGAGGTCCACGGCAAGCTGTACGGCACCCCAAGGAGCGGGGTTTTGGACATGTTGGACGCCGGAAGGGACGTCGTCCTGGAGATCGATGTCCAGGGCGCCAGGCAAGTGAGAGAGAAGGTGCCGGACGCGGTCGCCATATTCGTTGCTCCCCCCTCCGCCCAGGTGCTCGAGGAGAGGTTGCGAAAACGCGGCACGGAAGACGAGGCGGAACTGCGGAGACGTTTGCGCAATGCCTCCATGGAGAGCAGGGAGAAGGGCGATTACCGGTACGTGGTGGTAAATGACCAGCTCTATCGCGCTGTGGAGGATTTTTGTGCTATATATGAAAAGGAAAGTCCGCTGCAGAGAAAAGATTGAAGGAAGACGGGAGGTTTCAGTCGCGTGTTGATGAAGACCAGGATCGATGATCTCTTGCTTTGGATCGATAACTCCAGGTTTGGTTTGACCATAACCGCCGCGAAGCGAGCGCGCCAGATCAACAACTACTTCCGTCACCTGGGAGAAGGTCTGGGGCACGATGCCGGGCCACAGATAAGGTCGGCGTCGAATAAGTCGCTGACCCTGGCCCTCGAGGAGATAGCCGCCGACAAGCTGGAGTTCGAACACCCCGAAGACGGTAGAAATGAACGTTAGGGGCCCGCGATATCCTTCCAGATGAACTGTATAGTACTTGGTGTTTCAGGCGGGATAGCCGCCTACAAGGCGGTCGATGTCGCACGCCGGTTCACCGCACTCGGATTCGACGTCAGGGTGATCATGACCGAACATGCCACCAGGCTCGTGGGACCGGCGACCTTCAGGTCGGTCACCGGCAACCCGGTGGCCGTGGGCATGTTCGAGGATACATGGCCGCCGATGCAGCACATCACGCTGGCCAGGAATGCCGATCTCGTGGTGGTGGCACCGGCGACGGCTAACCTGCTCGCGAGGATGGCCCACGGCCTCGCCGATGACCTCCTCTCCACAACCCTCCTCGCCACGCGCTCTCCGGTACTGGTGGCCCCGGCGATGAACGTAGAGATGTGGAAACATCCCGCCACGAAGGACAACCTCCAGGTGCTGCGCCGCCGCGGCGTGAGAACGGTGGGACCGGAGAGCGGAGCACTCGCTTGCGGAGAGGAGGGAGAGGGCAGGATGTCGGAGCCCGCCATCATCGTCGAGGCTGCCCTGCAGATTATGGGGGTGAAGAAAAGCCTTGAGGGCAGGCAGGTACTGGTAACGGCGGGAGGGACCAGGGAACCCATCGATCCCGTGCGTTTCGTTGGGAACCGCTCCAGCGGCAAGATGGGATATGCGCTGGCGGAGACGGCCCGGCGCATGGGAGCGGATGTGGTCCTGGTGAGCGCGCCTTCACAACTCGCCCCTCCGCGCGGCGTGAAAGTGATAACGGTAGAGACCGCCGATGAGATGTGGGACGAAGTGACCGCTCTCGCTCCGGAGTGCGACGTGGTGGTCATGGCGGCCGCCGTGGCTGATTTCACTCCGGCAAGACGCAGTGCCGAGAAGATAAAGAAAGAGGGACGCGACGGTCTCGTGATCGAGCTTGAGCCGACACGGGATATACTGATGCATCTGGGCGAGGTGAAGGCACCGGGTCAGGTCCTGGTGGGGTTTGCCGCCGAGACAGGGGACCTGATGGAGCATGCGCGGGAGAAGATGCGGGCCAAGAAGGCCGACATGCTGGTGGCAAACGACGTCACGGCGCGCGGTTCCGGGTTTGATTCCGACACCAACCAGGCGGTGCTGCTTTTTACCGATGGAAGGGTAGCGGAGTTGGACCTCATGCCCAAGGCGGAGCTGGCCGTGCGCATCTGGGAAGAGGTCGTGGGGCTACTCGAGGTCTGATCGGCAACAGCACAAGGGCTCAAGACGGCAGGAAGCAGGGACGATAGAATAGTGATAATGCCGACGCGAGGCGGAGCCGTGACCACTTTGGGCGTTGGAGGGAATTAATTGGCGAAGATCTCTAAGCGGGGCATAATCCTCAACGTATCCACATATCCGTTACCGACGCTTATGCCCAAGAGGTCCGACCGCAAGTCCAAGACCCTTACCTTTGACATCAATTTCGACCTCGTCGAGGAAGAGGGCCACAGCACCAAGGTCTGGTTTTACCGCGGTTTCCGCTTCCCGCCTCCCCTTGATGATGGGGACCGCGTGGTGGTGATCGGCAAGTACGGGTACGTGTCCAAGGACATCTTCTATGCCTCGCGCATAATAGACCATAGAAGAGAGAGAGTATATACTGGTTTTCGTAATCGGAGACTCAAACCGGGTGAGAAAGAGATGGAGGAAGATGTCTCCGGTCCGTAGCGGGTCAGCCGCAAGCGAGTCGGAGTGGCGGAATCGGTAGACGCGCTAGGTTGAGGGCCTAGTGAGGAATTTCCTCATGGGGGTTCAAGTCCCCCCTCCGACACCAGCATAAAACCCCGGCCGCGGCCGGGGTTTGGTGTTACGGCGACCACTCCTCGAAGATGCGCACGGCGTCCACGGCATCCCTACCCAGCGCATCGAGGCCGAACCTCTCCACCAGCTCAGGGGTGGTACATGCCCCGCCGATGGCGATCTTCACCTTATCGCGCAGTCCCGCTTCCCTGATGGCGTCAACGACGTCGCCGATGGAGGCGATCATGGGCGTGATCAGCACCGACATACCCACCAGGGATGCGCCGCTCTGCTTCAGCGCCTCGACCACTCGTGATTCCGGTACGTCCACCCCCAGATCGATGACCTTGAAGCCCGCCGAGGAGAGCATGGTCACGACCAGGTTTTTGCCGATGTCGTGGATGTCGCCCTTGACCGTGAACACCACCACCGGGCCCTTGGTGGAGGAGGCATCAGCAGCCAGGTGGGGATCCAGCACGGCCATGCCCTCTTTCATGGTCTCGCCGGCAAGCACCAGGTCCGCGAGGTAATACTCCTCGGACTGGAAGAGTTCGCCTATGGTTTTCATGCCCTCCCCAAGGCCCCTGAGGGCGATATCCAGCGGCGGTATGCCGGCATCCAGGGCTTCACGGATCACATCCTGAATGTTGTCGATGTCCAGTTCGACCAGGGTATTCCTCACTCTTTCTATGTCGTCCACAGCCGTCACCTCCGCCCACTCAGATATCTTCCGCGCCTGCGAGGTATTATATATGGAAATCCTGCATGCTCGCACATGGTTGACGGGCCGCTGGCAGGTCGCACGGACGAGGAGGAGAAGATGGACGTTGAGGGGCCGCCCAGGGTCAGGTTGCTGACGCAGGTGGAGCCGCCAAGGGGCAGCGTGATGTACCAGGCGATCCCCGAGATGGTGGCCTATGAGCGCGGGGACGCGCCGCGCGCGGGCGTGCGCACCCTGGCGTTTGGGAGGCTGGTGCTGGCGCTGGAAGGCGCGGAAGGTGAACTCGTGGGGGTGCAGTGCCACGTCAAGACGGGCAGGTGGAAGCGGGAGGACGAACCGCCGCCCGAACCCGACGCGGAGGGGGTCCTGCTGGTAGGGGGCGCGGAGGGCGAAGGGGGCATAACGTTCATCCCCTCGGATCCGGCCTTCTTCTGGCACGAAGAGAGCTATTCCCTGCATATCCTGCTCAAACCGGGCCTGGCCCTCGTCTTCAAGGTCGCCGACTGCCTGCTGGCGGGGGTGGATGCCGGCGGCAACCTCACCGACATCTGGATGCTCGGACTCGACCTGGCGCTGGAGTGACGTCAGCGCAACCGCCGGCCGCCGCGGGCTGGCTAGTTCGCGAACTGCGCTTTCAGCTCCTTTTTCAGTATCTTCCCGGTTGCGGTACGCGGCAGAGCCTCCACGAAGGCGACCTTCTTGGGGATCTTGTACTTGGCCAGCCTTCCGCGGCAGAAGTCGATGATCTCCTCCTCGCTCACCACCACCCCCGGAGTGGGCACGATCACCGCCAGGCCGACCTCGCCCCATTTGTCGTCCGGTATGCCTATGACACCGGCATCCGCGACCTTTTCGAAGGCCATGAGCACGTCCTCTACCTCGGCGGGATAGACGTTTTCTCCGCCGGATATGTACATGTCCTTGCGGCGGTCAACCAGGTAGAGGTAGCCCTCGTCGTCTATATATCCCATATCGCCGGTATGCAGCCATCCGTCGGTGATGGACTCAGCCGTCGCTTCGGGAAGACGCCAGTACTCACGGATGACGTTGGGGCCCTTCACCCATACCTCGCCCATCTCGCCACGCTGCGTCTCAGCGCCCTCGGTGTCGACGATCTTGATGTCGGTATGGAAGACGGGCTTGCCGCACGACCCCAGTTTCCTGAGGGCGTCCTCGGTGCGCAGAGCGGTGATGGCGGTGGCCGTCTCGGTCATCCCGTATCCCTGGTTGAAGTTTATGCCGTGCTCGAGCCAGGTCTCGATGAGGGGGCGGGGGCAAGGGGCGCCACCCGCGATGAAGAAACGCACGCTCGAGTAGTCGGTGGTCTCGTATTCAGGTACCTGGGTCATGAGCAGGAACATGACCGGGATCCCGAACATGAGGGTCACCCGGTCCCTCTCGATGATCTGCAGGGTCTCCACGGGGTTGAAGAAACGCTGCATGGTGAGCAGTCCGCCAACATAAAGGATGGGGAAGGCGGAGACCGCAAGACCGCCGATGTGGAATAGGGGAGCACACGCTATGCCGACATCCGAGGTGCCCATGGCGTACATGTTGATGGAATTGATGGCGTTCCACTGTGTGTTGCCGTGGAGGATGGCCGCCCCTTTGGGCTTGCCGGTGGTCCCCGACGTGTACATGATGAACTGGTAATCGTCCAGGGTCACCTCGGCGTCGGGCACCGGCTCGTCCTCGGGCATGGCGGCGATCCATTCCTCGTAGAGGGTATCAGCATCGTTGCCCCCTTCGAGCTCACGGTAGAACTGCTTGATGGAGGGGACCCTGCCGCGCAGCTCGTTCGCGGTATCCGCGAACTCCGGGGAATAGATGAGACCGATGGGTTCCGAGTCGCCCAGGATGTATTCCAGTTCCGGGGCTGCCAGGCGGAAATTCAGGGGCACCATGATCCCGCCGAGCTTGTTCAGGGCCAGCAGTACTTCCAGGAAGACGTTGCTGTTGGCCATCAGCGCCGCGAAACGTGACCCCTTCTTGACCCCCATATCCTGCAGCGCGTGGGCGAGACGGTTGATCCTGGAATTGAACTGTTCCTTGCTCAACTCCAGGTCGCCGTACTTGATGCAGGGCTCGTCCGGATAACGTGCCGCCCAACGGGTAGGCCACTCACCGATGTTCATGTTCATCCCCCCCTCGATGTCGCACCTGTACGAAGCCGCTCATGCCAGCTACACGTCCGATAGCCAGTATTATATACTCTTCCCATGAGCGAACATGAAGACCGGGCGCCGCTGCTCCTCAAGGTGGCGCTCAGACAAGCGTTGAGACGACTGCGAGAAGAGGCGGACGCTTTCTCGCAGTACGAGGCACTGGCGGGGAACCTGGGCTGGGAGGAGGTGGCCGATTCCGCGGCCGCGGCCGCTGCCGCACTGGCCCAGGCGGCGGAGAGGGCCGCCGACGCCGTGGAGGCCGCCGTCAAAGTGCAGGCGGAATCCGCGCATGCCCACGGCCACGAGCATACCCACTCGCACAGCCACGACCACCCACACGGGCATCCCCACGGGCATGATCACGCCGGCGAGTAGCCACGCCGCCGGAGAGACCGTCCTGTCGGAAGTCTCTACTCGGCGAATCTGCCCATGAGGTCCATGAAGGGAAGACGGTAGTCGATGAATGTGGGAATGGGGTAGCGGATACCCCTGGCGCTCGTCGCCTCCAGCCCCTCGAGTATCCTTTCGCCCCATGGTGCCGGAAAGGCGAAGATGAGCTCGTCGTCGTGGGTGGCGGCGAATACGCGGTCGCCGTTGCCCGGCAGAGCGACCCTGGGCGTGCCGCCAGCGAATGTTCGCACCAGGCCTTCGTTGCAGGAACCCGCGATGCCCCCGAAATCTCCCGCCACCCTCTCGCCGGTCCAGTGGGAGACGGCATGAACCAGGCGCATCACTTGTGCGGGGTTGCCATAGACCAGCACGACATGGGGCTCGACGCGGGTGCGGGTCAAGGGCGAGAACACAACCCCGGTGTACCTGCCCGGTTCCAGCATGGCCATGCCTTCGGTCCGTTTGCGCGCCGCCTCTTCGTCGTGGGCATAGTTCATGGTGCGCAGGAAAGCGGCCATAAAGGTGGGACAGGTGCTGGTGTCCCACCCCAGGGCGGCGTTGGCCAGGGAACAGCTTGACTCCTCCAGGTCCAGCAGCATGGTCAGGCCCCTCTCCCTGGTGAGGGTGAGCGCCTGGCACACCGCTATCTCGCTGCCCGTCTCTTCGCGTGGACGACGCGCCCGCGTCGGCGGCTCTTCTCCCGATTCAAGGAAACGGGCCGCAATGGGGAATGTGGACGGCCGCAGGTGGCCCTCCAGGCTCGAACCCAGGTCTTTCCAATCCTCCATGGTCAGTACCTCCCGTATGAGACAACTCTATGAAGCTCCATCGGCATCGCGTTAAAGGCATGCCGGATCCGGAAGATATGGTCGGCCGGGCAGCAGCTGCGGACGGCTACCCGGCGGAAGATCCGCCGCCTCCGAATCCTCCCCCCGATGAGCCTCCTCCGAACCCGCCACTTCCCGAACCTGAGGAGCGAGGAGAAGAGGTAAGGGTACTGTTCAGGGACGCGGTCATATCCCGCAGTGACGAGGTCAGGTACAGGGTGCTGAAGGCCGCCCCGCTGCCCGAATACCACTGCGGGGGAGTGGTATAGATATCGGCGAACTTTAGGGCCCAAGCCTCGTCGACCCCAAGAACCATGGCATAGGGCAGGTTGGACTGGAAGTTCTCCGGGGTCATGTATTGGAGTTCGGGTTTTTCCGCCGTCTCCAGGAAGTCACGGTAGCCCAGAGCGTGTTCGTACGCCTTGGAGCCCTCCGCGCTGCGGCTCGGCATGGCCCACCCAACGCCCGCCACGATGCCTCCCACCGGGACTAAGACGAGGATGAGCACGCCGAACCACCCCAGGTCCAGCCACCGGGGCAAGAGGAGAAAAGCGGCGATGGCCAGTGATGCGATGATGATGCCCCCGGCGAGATACCGCGAGCGCAATGCCCCTGGCTCGCGGGTGAAGAGCTTGCGTTTCATCACCTCGTCTTTGACCCCGATGTTGAGGATGGCGTTGACGCGGGTGTAGAACTTGTTCTTCAGGTCGGATTCACTGACGCGTTCCCCGGCCTCGAAGAGACCCTCCATGATCTCCCGTTCGTATTCGAGCAGGCCGGAGAGGTCCTGGCTGGTCCGCTGGAAGCTGTACGATTTCATCCGGATGAAGCTGCGTTTCTCCTCCTCGATGATGGTCAGATAACCGCGCCGTGCCAAGTCGACGATGGACGCCGAGATGTCCCGTACGCGGGGTTTCTCGTGCATGAGCATCCCCAGCATGGCCGGGGAGAGGCCCTCTGGCGGTTCGTAGCGCACCATGGCCGTGCCGGTCCTGCCGATGTCGCGCCCCTTCTTCCACCACAGGACGGACATGGCCAGGAGAGCGGCGGCCAGGATGCAGGAAGAGGCGGCGATGACGGCGATGCCGCACGCCTTATCGTACTGCCAGGGTATTGCGACAAGCCCCTTGGGAAAGGCGACGTCGATGGTGAAGGTGGTGTAGGGCGGTATGTTCCCTACCCGCCACCACAGCACGTCGCCGTCAAGGCCGGATTCGTATCCGGATGGAGGATCGCTGACGTTGACGTATTGGTCGGCTTGCAGTTCCGCGGCGTTCGCGCCCTGAGGGGGATGCACGGATATGGCGGAGTTGCGGATAGGTACTCCGCGCTCGATGGACACCGCGTTCCAGTACAGGCGGTCGTATTCGGAGGCAAAGATCAGGACGCCGGTCATGCGGTACTCGATGATCCAGCCCATCTGCTCGTCGGTGGCGTTGAACTCGATGCGCACCGTTTTGCCGCCTGAATCGGAGTCAACGCTCCACATGCCCTCGTCCAGAGGCTGGCCGTCAAGCCCGTATACGGAGATGTCATGGACGCGCGCGCGCCCGTAAGTGCGCCCGACGGAGAAGTCCGCCGGTTCGGTGGAGATGTAGCGTTCCAGCCAGGTGAAGCTGCCTCGAAAATTCACCACCTGGGTCTCGCGTACCGTGATCGAGGAGTCTTCGTTAACGGATATATCGCAGTCAAAGCGCTCGAAATCCCAGCTCTTGCTCTGTGCAGCCGCGAAACCCCGTCCGGACAGGTCCATGATGGATGACGGCCAGAAAGAGGTGACGGAATAGTAAGAGTCCGCGCCGAGAAAAGCGGCCTCCACCACGGCCGTGTCGCTGCCTATGAACCGCTGCGATATCTGCCCCGAGTATGCAATGGGATCGACGCTCAACTCGATGTTGGCCGGGTCGGCTCCGGCGGGGTAATGCAGGGTTACCGAGGTCTCGGCGATGGGAGAGCCGCGTCCCGCGGGCACGGCGCCCCAGGACGAGATGCCGACGCGGTCGCCGCTCTGGATGAGAGCATCGTAGAGGAGATAGCGGTAGATATAGGTAGCGGTAGGGCCGGCTCCGCTGCTGTCGACCCAGAGGGTATATCCATCCGTCCCGGTGTCGTAGGACCACGCGTCGCTGGGCAGGGGGGAACCGTCTCCGGCCAGTACCTCCGCCTCCACCAGGGTGCCGTAGGACGCGGGGATGAACAGCCCGACCGTGCCGGAAGGGTCCTGGAAGTCGTAACTCACCTTGGAGCTGACCAGGAGAGATCCGTCCGCGTTAATGGTCATCGCGGTATGGAAAGCTCCATAGGTGAAGACGGGTTCGGCCTGGGCTCCGGCGGGACAGAGGAAGATCGCCGTGGCGAGGAGCAGAGGGACTGCCAGCAGAAAGAGCGTCGACCGCATCCTTGTGCAGCCCGCTCCCCTGGACCTCACGAGCATCTTCGCTCCCTTTCACCCTTCACGACGGCACCGGCTCCCGCAGCATTGGCTGAGACTATCATAAGGCATGGTCGGTCACAGCGCGAGAGTACCGGGGACAGGCCTCATTACGGGCCGCCGCAGGGGGGTGGTAGAATCGTTTTATGCACGAACTGCTGCCCAGGCGCCCCGGAACGGAGCGGAAGGCTCCTGGATATGGACGGGAGGTAACATGGTTCAGTCCCTGGCGCGGTGCCGCGAATGCGGCCTTCCCGGGAAACTGGCGGAGGGACTGGAGTGGGGCCCCGGCGGGTTGATCCTGTTGAGGGGCGCCAAACCGCTGCGCCTGGCGCTGCTCGACCAGGAGACGGCGGGTTCCATCCAGGCCTCCCTGGAAGAGAGACATACGCGAGACGCATGCTTGATTGCCGAGGTGGAGGCGGTAAGGGAGGCGGCCGGCCGTGACCACACCGGCTTGAAAGGCAGGCTGTCACGTTATGGAGCGGCCAAAAGGAAGATCCTCGAGTCCATGGAGGGCGATGCGCTCCTCCTCGGACTCGGGCGCATCGAAGTAGAGCGTTTCAATCCGGGTGAGGGCGGTGCAGTGCTCCTGCGCAGGCCTTTCAACCTGGCCATCACCGCGGCTTATGTGACGGGGGTGCTCGAGGACATGGACGTCCGATCCTACGCCATGGCAATAGATACAATTGGAGAGATGGATTTCCGTCTAGTGCTGGAGACGGGGGAACAAGGGGACGGCGATACGCAACGGATAAGCGATGGCGTAAAACGCAGGGGCGCGAGCCACCCGGGAGGAGCCGGAAACATGTGCGAGCGGTGCGGACTGCCCACGCACATGGCCGACTGGCGTTGGGATGAGCTCCATGGGAGCATCCAGGCGGGAGTGGACGGCAGGCGGGTCGCAATGGTCCCGTCATGTCTTTTCGACGCTTTCGAGCGGCTTGATGTCGCCGGCGGGGATGTGCGGACCGGAGTGGTCGGGGAGGCGATATACGGCGCGACCATGAAGAGCCTGCAGGCGGGATCCGGCGATGCTTACGAGAATGGAGGGTTGCCGCCGGAGGTGAGCGGAACGGAGGCGATGCGCGAACGCATGAGCCTCAGGGGATGGGGGGCGGTCGTCACCACCCACTTCAACGGTGGCGAATGGCGGATCGAGGTGGCGAACCCGGTGGATGATGCCCTCATCGCGGGCTGGCTGCGCGCGATATATACTGTTGCGATGGGAAGAGAACCCGGGGTAGAGGTGAGCGGCGGGCCCCGGGCAAGACGCTTTGAGCTGGCATAGTGAACTCCCGCGCGCGGGCGCGGCGAGGATGTGATGGGCGTACAAGATACGTAAAAGGAGGTAGATGCAGTTGTACAGAGAACAGTTCTCCCTGGAGGGCAAGGTGGCCATCGTCACCGGAGGCAGCCGGGGCATCGGCCAGGCCATCGCCGAGGGATATGCCGAGATGGGCGCCAGTGTGGTGCTGGCCAGCCGCAAGGCGGAAGCGCTGGAGGAGGTCCGCAAGGGCATAGAGGCGAGTGGGGGCGAGGCCTACGTCATACCCACCCACATGGGCGACATGGAGGGTATCGGACGCCTGGTGCAGGGGACCCTGGACAAGTACGGCACCATCGATATACTCGTCAACAACGCCGCGACCAACCCAATCTTCTGCGGCACCGGTGACGTGGAGGAGCAGGCCTACGAGAAGATCATGGAGGTCAACGTCAAAGGCCTCTTCTTCCTCACCCAGCAGGTGGGAAAGATCATGTGCGACAAGGGCTCGGGAGCGGTGATCAACGTCTCCTCGGAGGCTGCATTCTGCCCCACCCCCTTCCTCGGGGTATATTCGATCTCCAAGGCCGCGGTGAACATGCTGACCAAGGTATTTGCACAGGAGTGGGGCCCACGGGGGGTGCGCGTGAACGGCATCGCCCCCGGCCTGGTGAAGACGCACTTCAGCCAGGCATTATGGGGCAACGAGGCGATCCTGCAGGCCGCCATCAACTCTATACCGCTCGGGAGGATGGCGGAGCCCGAGGAGATGGTGGGACTGGCGATCTTCCTGGCGTCGGAGGCCTCGAAGTACGTGACCGGGCAGGTGATGCTCATCGACGGCGGCAGGGAGATATCGTCCTGATCTGAGCGGAAAGCGAGACGTGAGAGGGGCCCGACATGGGCGTATCGCTATGGGACCCCGTGCTCATCGGCGGGTTGCGGCTGCGCAACCGGGCGGTGATGCCGGCAATGGGGACCGCCTTCGCCACCCTGGAAGGAGAGGTGACGGAGCGCCTCATAGCCTACCACGCGGCCAGGGCACGGGGCGGCGTGGGCATGATCATAACCGAGGTCTGCGCGGTGCATCCCAGCGGCAGGGCTTTCGCCTCAGAGCTGAGGATCGACGACGACGCTTTTATCCCAGGCCTCGCGGGGCTGGCTGCGGCCATCAAGGAGGAGGGGGCCGGGGCTGCGGTACAGCTGCACCATGCGGGCAGAGAGACCTTCCCCTCCGTCATCGGAGGACAGCCGGTGGCCCCTTCGCCCATCGCCAGCCGCGCCATGGGACAGGTCCCCCGGGAGCTGACTGGGGACGAGATAGTGGAGCTGGTCGGCTGCTTCGCGAGGGCGGCCAGAAGGGCGCGTGAGGCGGGATTCGATGCGGTAGAGATACATGGTGCCCATGGCTATCTGGTCAACCAGTTCATCTCTTTCTACTCCAACCAGCGCGAGGACGCCTATGGGGGTGACGACTCCGGGCGGTTCCGTTTCGCCCGCGAGATAGTGAGAGAGATAAAGAAGGAAGCGGGAGGGGATTTCCCCGTCATCTTCCGTTTTTCGGCCAGCGAGGAGGCGAAGGGCGGGTACGATATCGACTATATACTGCCCCTGCTCCCGCAGCTGGAGGAGGACGGCGTGGACGCGTTCCACGTATCGTGCGGCATCTACGACGCGCCGGGCAACCCGACCAGCCCCGGGCTGCATCATCCCGCGGGCATCAACGTGGAGAGGTCCGCCATGGTTAAAAGGGCGGTGCAAAGCCCGGTGATCGTGGCCGGGAAGATACACGACCCCCGCCTGGCCGAAGAGGTGCTGCGGGCGGAAAAAGCTGACCTGGTCGCCTTCGGGAGGCAGCATCTCGCGGACCCGGAGTTCCTGTCGAAAGCGTCCGCGGGCCGCCACGAAGACATACGTTACTGCCTCTCCTGCAACCAGGGGTGTATCGAGAGGTTGACCTTCGAGTTCAAGTCGACGTCCTGCGTCATCAACCCCCTGGTCGGCCGGGAGTCCCGGCGGTTGGGCCCTGCATCTTCCAGGGGACCCTTCCTGGTGGCGGGAGCGGGCCCGGCAGGCCTGCAGGCGGCGTTGACCCTAGCCGCAGCAGGGGCCGAGGTGCTGCTGTGCGAAAGAGAGGGAACAGCCGGTGGACAGCTCAGGGCGGCCTCGCGCCCTCCCGGCAAGGAGCCCTACGCGGAATGGGTCGCATGGTCCCTGCGTCAGCTCGACTCCCTGGGCGTGCGGCCGGAATACGAAACCGACGCGTGCACGAAGCTGATGGCGGGTGAGGAGTGGGCTGGCGCGGTAAACGCCTGCGGTGCGTGTCCCCTGCTGCCGCGGGTCCCCGGCAGCGAACTGGATATGGACCGCGAGGCGAGGCGCGTACTGCTGGGGGTGGATACGACGGGTAAGAGGGTGGTGGTGGTGGGCGCGGGACCGGTGGGGATGGAGACGGCGCACTACCTCCTGGCTGCGGGAAAAGAGGTCACGGTAGTGGAGGAGAAAGACAATCCACCCGTACCGCCCCTTACCTCACACGGTTTCGCCCTGCACCGCGTGGTGAGGAAGCAGGGATTGCTGCTGCTGGGCACGAGGGTGGTGGAGATAAGCGGCAAGGGAGTGCTGGTGCGGGCCAGGGAAGCGGAGCGGCTCCTGGAGGCGGACACCGTGGTGTGGGCGGTTGGTTCGATACCGGAGGGCGCCTTCGCCGAAGCGTGCGCTGAAGCCGGGGTCACGGTGATGTCCGTGGGAGACGCCCTTGCGCCCAGGCGGCTGCTTGACGCGGTGCACGAGGGCTACAAGGCGGCTTGTGGGATGCTCCACGGGGGGCCGAGCGATGAATGAGGAACGTACGCGGTCCTGGGAGGCGGAGGCCGCTCGTGATATGTTTATGGCCGGGCGGTTACGACCAGGGCACCGGTACTGTCCGGAGAAGACGGCAACGGGAGGTGTTCAGCTTGAGAGAGTTCCTGGGTGGGAGGGTCGCCATCACCAGAGGTGACATAACGGCCTGCGATGTGGACGCCATAGTGAACGCGGCCAACCGCAGTCTGCTGGGGGGTGGTGGGGTCGACGGTGCCATCCACCGCGCCGCCGGGCCCGAACTGCTGCAGGAGTGCCGCACCCTGGGCGGCGCGGAGACCGGCGAGGCCAAGATGACGGCCGGGTACCGGCTGAAAGCGAGGCACGTGATACACACCGTGGGGCCGGTATGGCACGGGGGCGGGGGCGGGGAGGACGGTCTGCTGGCCGACTGCTACCGCAACAGCCTGAAGCTCGCGGCGGCAGCCGGGCTCCGGAGTATTGCGTTCCCGTCCATCAGCACCGGAGCCTACGGTTTTCCCATAGACAGGGCTACCCCAATTGCCTTGCGGTCGACCAGGGAAGTGCTGGAGGAGGAGCCAGGCCTGCGGAAGGTGATCTTCGTCTGCTTCTCCCAGGGCGACCTGGATGTCTACCTCGAGCACGCACCCGGGCTGCTCGGAGATTGAGCAATCGGCCGGCGGCGGGGATAATGGATGCAGCTCCGCGGCCTCGTAGCGGGACACCGGCAAAAGACCAGAGACGGCTGAGTTACGCACTCCAGCCCATAAGGAGCTTTGCTTGAACATCTTGTTCGTATGCACCGGCAACATCTGCCGCAGCACCATGGCCGAAGCCTTCATGGCCGGAGAGCTCGCCGCGGCGAACGGCGCGGCGGATGTCGCTATCGCGTCGGTGGGGTTGCAGGCGGAGGAGGGCATGGTTCCACCCGTGGAGGTAGTCACGGTAATGCGAGAGAGGGGTTTCGATGTCTCGGGACACCGTGCCCGCCAGCTCAGGCGCGCGGACGTGGAGGAAGCCGATCTGATCCTGACCATGGCCATGCACAACAGCTCGCGCCTTCTCACGGCCTACCAGGAGGCCGTGGACCGTGTCTTCACCCTCAAGGAGTTCGTCATCCAGGGAGAGAAGAGGGGCCGCGCGCTCGAAGAGCTTGACCCGGAGAAGAGGCTATGCGAACTGCGGGGATGGATAAGACGCATCGAGGGCCTGGATATGGAGCGGGGAGCGACCGATCTCAATGATAACCTGCGCCTCTTCCTCCTCCACTATTTCCATATCTATGACCACAATTTCACCATAGACGACCCCCTGGGGCAGTCCATGGATTTCATGAGACGCACGGCTGCGGAGATAGAAGACGCGGTTCACAGGCTGGTCGGCGTTGACCTTCTGGCCCTGAACGATAACCGGAGGAGGCCGTCCGGCGCGGCACGGGAAGGATTGCCGACGTCGGCGGACGGATAAGGAGGTCTGTTTTGGAGGATGTACTCTTCAGACGGGAGGGCCAGGTAGAGGTAATCACCCTGAACCGGCCGGAGTCACTGAACTGCTTCAACAACAATATCCTGCTCGCCCTCACACGCAGGTTCGAGGAGCTGCACCAGGACGACGACTGCCGGGCGGTAGTGATCACCGGCGAGGGGAGGGGTTTCTGCACCGGTGCCGACCTGACCGGGACCGGTGCGCGCGCAGATGCCGCGACCCCGGTGGGAATGCGTTTGACCACGCATATCTACTCGTCCGTCATCCGGGGCCTGACCACCATGGAGGTGCCGGTCATCGGGGCCATCAACGGCGACGCGGCCGGCGCGGGGTGCAACTTCGCCCTCGCCTGCGACCTGCTGGTGGCCTCGGAGAAAGCCCGCTTCATCCAGGTATTCGTCCGCCGCGGCCTGGTGGTGGATATGGGGGGGACCTTCTTCCTTCCGCGCCTGGTGGGCCTCTCGAAGGCCAAGGAACTTGCCTTCTCGGGCGAGGCCATCGAAGCGGCAAAGGCCCTGGAACTGGGACTGGTGGCCAAGGTAGTCCCCCACGAGAAGCTGATGGAAGAGGCCATGGAGATGGCCAACAAGCTCGCGCAGGGGCCGACCAGGGCCATCGGTATGATCAAGAAGATGCTCAACCGCTCCTTCGAGACCGACCTGGAGACGGCCCTGGAGTTCGAGGCCTCGCTGCAGGGGATCGCCGTGAGTACCCCCGACGTGGTGGAGGGTATCACCTCTTTTCTGCAGAAGAGGCCGCCCAGTTTCACGGGCAAGTGATGCACCATAACGGGGTGGATTATTGTAAGACCCGGGTTCAGGAGGGGTAGTGATGAAGGCTTTGACGTTCGACTACAGCATTCCCAGGTACCTGCTGACCGGCGCGCTGAGCGACCGTTGGCCACGGGTGCTCACTTCCGCCATGGCGCCCATGCAGGTGAGGGAGGTCGAGGAGCCGGGCCAGATCGGACCCGACTGGGTGAAGGTCAAGCCGAGGCTCTCGGGCTTCTGCGGCAGCGACCTGAGCATAGCCAAGTGCCACGAAAGCCTGACCCTCGAGCCCTTCTCCTCCAACCCTTTCGTGGTGGGCCATGAGGTCTGCGGGGAGATAGCCGAGGTCGGAGAGGCGGTAGAGGGGCTGGCGGCAGGAGACCGCGTGACGGTGATGCCCGCACTGGGGTGCCTGCAGCGTGGCATCGACCCCCCCTGCCGCATGTGTGCACAGGGGCGCTTCCAGCTCTGCGAGAACTGGACAGAGGGCAGCCTGTCCCCGGGCATGTTCATAGGCAGCACGAGCGGGTTGCCCGGGTTCATAAGCGAGATGGGCGTAGCGCATTCCGCGCAGGTCTACAGGGTGCCGGACGGGGTAAGCGACGAGAACGCCGCCCTCACCGAGCCGTTTTCCACCCCGTTGACCATGGTCCTCAACAACCACGTCCAGCCGGGCGAGACGGTCCTGGTCTTCGGCCACGGCGTCATGGGCCTGTGCGCTATCGCCGCGCTCAGGGCACTCCATCCCGACGTGCGCATACTCGGGGCCGAGCTCGACCCCTACCATTCCGGAGTGGCCAGGGACATGGGGGTCGAGGAGGTGGTCAGGCCCGGGGGCAAGCGGTTCTATCGCAGGATCGCCGAGCTCACCGGGGCCAAGATGTACACGCCTACCGTGGCCAAACCCATCCTCATCGGCGGCGTGGACCGCGTTTTCGACGCCGTTGGCTCAACGGACACCCTGAACGCATCGCTGAGGATACTGGCCAACGGCGGCACCTACAACCTCCTGGGCATTACCCAGATAAAGAGGATCGACTGGACTCCGGTATGGCTGAAAGAGCTTACCATCAAGGGCATATATGCATACCAGGAGGATGAGTTCGAGGGCAGGAAGGTTCACGATTTCGAGTTGGCGCTGGACCTCTTTGAAAGCGGAAAAGTGGACCTCTCGCACCTGATCACCCACCGCTTTACCCTTGATGAATGGCCCAAAGCGCTGGACACGGCCTTGAACAAGGGGCGCGAGAGGGCCATCAAGATCGTCTTTACACCATAAGGAGAGAACCGATGCCGCCACCCATAGCCTTCTTCGACCTGGACTACACGCTCCTGGACGGGGCAAACGGAAACCTGGTGGTCAAGTACATGGTGAAGACCAGGCGCATGGGGGTAGACGCCATCTGGAAAGCGGTCAAGTTCACCGTCCTCTACCGACTGGACCGCCTGCCCCGGGAGGAGGTCTACCGCTGGACCTTCCGGGAGTGCGGCAAATACAGCATGGACGAGCTCATATCCATGCTGGACGAGTCCTACGAACAGTACATCATGCCCCGGCTGCTTAGGGAGGGCATCGACCGCGTACGGGAGCATAAAAAGAAAGGGCACACCGTGGTGATCGCCACCGCGGCTGGGGAGTACATGTCGGAGAAGGTAAGGGTACAGGTGGGGGCGGACGACAAGATAGCGGCCATAGCGGCGGTGCGTGACGGGCGGCTGACCGACGAGGTCGAGATGCCCATGCCGTTCGCCGAGGGAAAGGAGATACTGGCGCGCCGTTACGCGGATGCCAGGGGGGTTTCCCTCGCCGACTGCTGGTTCTATTCCGATTCCCTGACCGACATGCCACTGCTGGAGGCGGTGGGCCATCCCGTTGCGGTGAACCCGCAACGCGCCTTACGGCGCATCGCCGAGGAGAGGCGATGGCCGGTGGAGTACTGGAAAACACCGGCGGGATTGACGGTGCCGAGCAAGGCGGAACAGCTGACCTTCGAAGCGGGAGATGGATAACGGGCGCTCCGAGAACCGTACGCGGCGAACAGTTGCCGTGCTTGACGTATGGAGCTGGGCGAAATATAAAGATATTGCGCGTCCTGGGAGGGGTACGACGCGGGAGGCTGCAGATGGGGACGTTGGGTAGGCCACCTCTGAGATCCATGCTGCCGTTTATCACCTGCCTTTGCCTGGGTGCATGCCTGGGGGCAGTCTGGGCCATGGGCCTGGATGACGAGCAGAGGCGGCGGATAAAGAAGAACCTGTTCGAGCTGCGAGAGCTGCCGTTCAGGGTCTTTATCTAAAGGGGTGATAAGGGTGGATTACGACTACGACGTGATCGTCATCGGTGCCGGCATAGGGGGCCTGACCTCCGCCTCGCTCCTGGCCAAGGACGGCCTGAAGGTCCTGGTGCTGGAGAGGCTCGGGCGGGTCGGGGGCTGCTGTTCCAACTACGACGTCAATGGCTTCAAGCCGGAGGTGGGAGCGGTCTTCGTCATCGCCCACGAGTTCTACTACAAACTCTTCGAGCTGCTCGACCTGCGCCTGGAGGACTACATCGACTGGACCCTTATCGACCCTGTTTACCAGGTCTACCTGGAGGACGGCAGCGAAGTGTCCGTGCCGCGCGATTTCGACGCCATGGCTGAGGTGGTGAGGCAGATAGCCCCGCAGGACCTGGACGGCTACTACCGCTACTGCAAGGACCTGGGAAAGATCCACAAGGCCATGCTCGGCTTCATGAAGCACCCCATGCCGGAGATCAGGAAGGTCACCAAGCTGACCAGCCTCGCGAAACTCTTCGCCAGCAGGGAAGCCATACCCGGCTTCATCCCCAGCCAGAAGGTGGCCTTGAGCAACCTGGAGAAGCTGGTGGGAAAATACTTCAAGGACCCGACCCTGCAGCTCATCTTCGGATGGGAGAACATGTACGCCGGGCTTCCCGCCCACCGCTGCCTGGGGATGTTCTCGATGATCACCTACATGAGCCACGTGGGCTATTACTATCCCAAGGGCGGCATGATCTCCATCCCCGGGGCCATCGCCCGCATCGGCCAGGACTACGGTGTCGAACTGCGCCTGGAGGCGGAAGTGGACAGCATCATCGTCACCGGCGGCGAGGCGAAGGGAGTGAAGCTGGCGGACGGAGAGGTGCTGACGGCCAGAGCGGTGGTGTCCAACACCCATTCCCGCTTCACCTATTTCAACCTGTTGAGGGACGCCGGCCTCCCCGGGTGGGTAACCCGGACCGTCATGCGCCAGCCCTGTTCCATACCGGCGCCGATGTTCTACGTGGGGCTCTCGCAGCGGCTCGACAGCGTTAAGTCCCACATGTCCCTCGTTGCACAGAAGAGGGCGAGGGTGGACAATATCTGGACGGACTTCTACGACCGGGGGCTCTTGTATCGTGCCAGCGACGGCATGTACCTGGTCATCGATCCCTCACACGGCGATCCGGACCTGGCGCCCCCCGGCAAGCAGGTCCTGTACACCATCTACATCGGCCCCTATAAACTCAAGTACGACAACTGGGACGACATCGCCGACGACTGGGCGTGGGAGTGCATCAACTACCTGGATAAGAGGTGCTACCCGGGGCTCGTACAGCACATAGAGTGGATGGACTCCGTGCCTCCGACGGAGCTGGAGCGCCGCCTCAACGTCGCCGAGGGCGCCTTCTTCGGCATCGAGATGAGCCTTCCCAACATGGGCCCCTTCCGTCCCAACTACCGCTCGATGCTCGTCGACCGCCTCTACCAGGCGGGGCAGAGCACCAATCCGGGCGTGGGGGTGCCGGGAGCGATGATCTCGGGGATAGCCGTGGCCAGCCTGCTCCTCAACGACTGGCCCAAAAAGCTTGCATAAGACTGTCTGTTGCCAAGGCCGCCACAAGAGAGCCTCGGCCATGGAAGCATGGACTTGGCATACCTGCTCCAAGTGCTGGCAACTGACCTTCTACTTAAGTAATGGCGACCGGGGCCAGTATAAATACTGGCACCAGCGCATGCGCTCCGCTCGCCTCCCCGGCGTGGACAGGTCGGCCTTGACGTTGCTCGCCTGAGGCTCTAAACGCAACGCCGACCATCTCGCGGTAAACAGAACGGACGGAAGTGCGCACACGGATGAGCTAATTGATCGGGGAGTTGGGTGGGAGGTGGAGGGGATATCGTATTTGACAGGGAGGGATGCTGATATTATTGTAATGACATGTCAGTACCAAAAAAACGGCTGCCCGCTCAGCAAAGGCGGGAACAGATTCTCGAGGCCTCCGCGGAGGTATTCTCGCGCAAGGGGTACCGCATGGCCTCCGTCTCGGATATAGTTGATGGCGCCGGGATAGGCAGGGGTACGTTCTATCTCTACTTCGATTCGAAGCGGGAGATATTCCTGGAGCTTATAGAGGAGTTCTTCGGAGGTTATGCCAAGCTTCTGGAGGAGAACCACCGCCACCTCGAGGAGGCTTTCAGGGACGGCGGCAAGGTGCTCAGGGCCTGGAGGGACAACATGTTGAGGTTCCTCGAGTACCATCAGGACAACCCCTTCCTAACCAATATCGTCTATCGCGAGGCCATGGGCCGTGATGAGGATTTCTCGGCAAGGGTGGACGAGCTCTCGAAGCTGGCGCGCGAAAAACTGGTTGACGAGTTCCAGATGATGTACGACCGCGGCATGATGCGGGAATGCGATGTGGAGGTAGTGACCTCCATCGTCATGGGCGCGGCGATCTATCTGGTCATGGAGCACCTGCTCTCCAAGAGCGAGACGGACGTGGAAAGCCTGGCCGACATGATGGTGGAGTACCACATCCGTGCCCTCATCCCCGAGGCCGGGGACATCGACAGGGCACTCAACAGCGCACTTGCCGGGCATCGGGGGTGAAGCGATCTTCGCGCCTCCGCGCAGCCGAAGGGCGATGATGGCCTGTCGCCACGGCACGGATGAGATGGCAAACCAGAATGAACAGATGGGCATTATGGCGGGAAAGGAGGAACGAAGAGGGAATATCTTTGACGCAGAAACCCATACGACGCTTTAGATTTCGTAGGATGAAGGGGTGAAGCTTATGGTTTCGTTCGAGATGAGCGACGAGCAGAAAATGGTGCAGGAGACCGTCGCCTCCTTCGCGACCGACCAGATAGAGCCGATCATGCGGGAATGCGACGAATCGGAGACCGTCCCCGGGGAGGTCATCGCCAAGGGGTGGGAACTCGGGCTCCTGGGAGGGTGCATCCCCGAGGAGTATGAGGGCTTCGGGGAGGAGATCTCCGCCCTCACCAACCAGATAGCCCTGGAGGAGCTGGCATGGGGAGACCTCTCCATCGCCCTGCACCTCATGGCTCCCTCGGTGCTCGCCATCTCCGTGCTCGACCAGGGCACCGAGGAACAGAAGAAGCAGCTCCTGCCGCTCTTCTGCGAGGAGGAGTACAAGGCCGCTTCATGCGCCGTCATCGAGCCGTACTACAATTTCTGTGCCTCCGCCCTCAAGACCACGGCGGTGCGCGACGGTGAGGAATACGTCATCAACGGCAGTAAATGCCTGGTTCCACTGGCGCAGGAATCCGGCAACCTGCTGGTCTTTGCGACAACTACGCCCGGCATGGGCTTTTCCGGTGTCGACGCCTTCATCGTGCCCGGGGGGGCAAAGGGTATGAATATCGGGGAGCGGGAGAAGAACATGGGCGTGAAGGCCCTTTCCACTTATCCCGTGACCTTCAAGGACTGCCGCGTTCCGACGGCGGCGCGGCTGGGCGGCAGCTCCGGATGCGATTTCCTGCGCGTGCTGTCACGCTCGCGCCTTGGCCTTTCCGCGCTGGCGGTGGGCATGAGCCGCAGGGCCCTGGAGCACTCCATCGATTATGCCACCCAGAGGGTCGCCTTCGGGGAGCCCATCGGTTCGCGCCAGGCCATAGCCTTCATGATCGCAGAGATGGCCATCGAGGTCGACGCGGCGCGCCTCCTGGCCTGGGAGGCGGCCTGGCGCTGCGATAACGGCATTGAATTCGAAAAGGAAGCGGCACTGGCGAAGAACTACGCCGCGGATACGGCCATGATGGTCTGCGACCGCGGCGTGCAGATCATGGGCGGCCACGGCTATGTCCGGGACAACCCGGTGGAACTGTGGTTCCGCAACGCGCGAGGGTTCGCCAGCTTCGAAGGCTTCGTCATGGTATAGGGAGGTGGGAAGATGATAGACTTTGAACTCTCTCCACGCATCAAGGCCACCAAGAACATGGTCCACATGTTCGCGGAGCAGGCCGTTCGTCCCGTCGCCCGCCAGTACGACGAGAACGAGCACGAGAAGCCCTGGGACCTTCTGAAGATGGTACAGAAGGTGATGGGCGGAGGCATCGCCGGCGCCCTGGGCAGCCCGGAGAAGAAAGAGAAGAAAGAGGACGAGGAGCCCAAGGAAAAGAAGCCCAAGGAGACCAACCTCGCCGGCGCAATAACCGTCGAGGAGATCTTCTGGGGAGATGCGGGGATCGCGCTGGCCTTCCCGGGCCCGGGCCTCGGGGGCGCCGCGGTACAGGCGAGCGGTACGCCCGAGCAGAAGGAGAAGTTCCTCGCCCGTTTCGCCGCAGAGGAGCCCGCCTGGGGGGCCATGGCCATCACCGAGCCCGAAGCAGGCTCGGATACCGCCAACCTCAAGACCTCGGCTGTGCTGGACGGTGACGAATGGGTCATCAACGGCGAGAAGATCTTCGTTACCTCGGGAAAGAGCGCTCTGGAGGATTCCGAAGGCTTCGTGGTGGTCTGGGCCACCATCGACAAGTCGGCGGGAAGGGCGGGCATCAAGCCCTTTATAGTCGAGCACGGGACCCCCGGTATGCAGATCACCAAGATCGAAGACAAGATGGGTATACGCTGCTCGGACACCGTATCCATCTCCTTCATGGACTGCCGCATACCCAAGGAGAACATCCTAGGGAGCGCCGAAGTGGTGGACAAGACCAAGACCGAGGGTTTCAAGAAGGTCATGGCGACATTTGACGCAACACGGCCTCTGGTGGCGGCCATGGCCATCGGAGTCGGACAGGCATCCCTCGACTTCATGAGGCAGAAGCTGACAGAGGAGGGCGTCGAACTGCGCTACGGCATCAACCCTCACCGCATGACCTCGCTGGAGCGGGACGTGATGCAGATGGAGGCGGACCTGAAGGCGGCGCGCTTGCTCACCTGGAGAGCGCTTTGGATGCTGGATAACGGCCTTCGTAACGATCTGCAGTCCTCCATGGCCAAGGCCAAGGCGGGTCTGGCGGTGACTCGTATCACCCAGAAGGCGGTCGAGTTGATGGGCCCCCTCGGCTATTCCAGGGAACTGCTGCTGGAAAAGTGGATGCGGGACTCCAAGATCAACGATATCTTCGAGGGCACCGGCCAGATCCAGCTGCTGATAACGGCCAGGCGCCTCCTCGGGTTCTCGCGCGAGCAGTTGAAGTAGACCGGGCCAAAGTAGAGAGATGGGCCGGCCATGCCGGCCCATCTTTTTTCATGGCGTGAGGACGGGCTGGCGCTGTGAACCGTATGGAGGCGGCGGCGGTATATGCGTTAGATGGGTGAGGAGCTTGTGTTAGAATTGTCAAGTTCCACTAAAATGGAAAGCGGAAAAATGACGAATCAACGGGTAGCGGGTCCGGTGCATGAACAAGGAGAGAGGAATAAGTGAAAGAACCGGCTGCATCGGTCAGTATCGCCAGGTACAGGCCTTTCCTCCGTGCCTGCAAGGAGTGCGGCGTTCCCATGGCCATATCCAGGAACCACATCTGGGAAGAGCACGGACGCATCATGAGCAGGGACAACTCCCAGAGGCTCGTGATCGTGGAATCGAAGCTCATCGGCGGTATCCTGGAAAGGGTCTCGGAGAAGGTGGAGAGCGGCATGGAGAAGACCTTCATCCATGCCAAGGCATTCGATGCCAGCCACTACACGCGCTCGCTCATGGTGGGTTGGAAGAGGCTAGCCGCCGCCTATCCGCTGTCGAGGAAGTCGTATTACCAGCTCATGTGCCTTCAGGCCCGAATCCTCGGTATGGGTGATGCGCGGTTGCTCCATTACGAGCGGGGGAAGAAGGCCGAAGTGGCGTGCACGCACTGCTACAACAAGACTTTTTTCGCTGGGGACATCCTGGGGGCGGCCTATACCGGCGAGAACCGGGAGGCGGACATCGCGGTTAGCGAGAAGGACGGGGAGATACTCTACAGCCTGACTTTCCTGGATAACGAGGACTTCGAGGCCATCGACGACTATTCGTTCAACTGGGAAGTGCCCCTGCCGGGCTACATCAACTTCAAGCGCTGCAAGCGGTGCGGGATACCCTTCTCGGTCAGCTTCTTCTCCTGGGACATCGACCGGGGGCTTATGGTTGATACCTACAACGGCGAGCCGGTCACGCTCATCAATGTCGCTGGCATCAACCTGGTGCATGCAGAGCTGAAGGCCAAGCACGGCGACTGGGTCGACGGCTTCCTAGCCGCGGAGATAAAAGAGATGGTGGACGGCATCCTCCCCGCGCTGGAATGGAAGAGGCGCCGCCCCGAAGAGAGGATCCGCGACCTCTTCTTCCTCGCCTATCGCGGCATGGGCAACCCCATATTCACGGAGCCCATCGAGGATGGCATAAGGGTCAGGATAGAGAACCCGTTCAATTACCCCATCGTGGCGGGCGTGGTCGCGTCCTTCCTCTCCCGGGGCAGGGAGGTGGAGTTCGACTGGGAAAAGACCATGCCGGGCAGGATGGAGGTAAACCTGCACTTCGCCTAGGGGGGTCAAGCTTCACCCGTGGCGGGGATACGCCTGCCTCCGGGCTAGCTGCTTTCCAGGAGACCGCCCCACTCGTCCTGCAGGAGGTTGAAGAGCTCCTTGACCTCGCCGCGCAGCTCGCTCTTACGCGCGTCCTCCCGGATGCGGCGTTTGGTCTTGAAGTCGGGGTCGTGAAAGACCTTACGGACGAGGTCTTCCGCGCCCTCGCCGTCGAATTCCCTGGTGAGGAAGAGGGCCTGGCGGTTCTCCTCCCCGTCCTTGTGCCACTTCTCGACGGCGATGCCGTAATAGCGGCAGAGGACGTTCTTCGCCTTGATCAGCTCGAAGTCGTCCACATGGAACTCGCGCATGAGATCCTCATCGTATGTGAAACCCTGCCTGATGATGAGATAAGCGATCTTCTCGGCAAGCTCTCGCGGATCCAAACCGGAACACCCCTTCATTACGCGAATACAAAGATAATATCTTATCGGATTCAGCGGCGGAATAATTGAGGCCTGGTGAGGCCAGGGAGACTGGCCGCTGATGCGGGACCGCCCGCAGGCCTCAGCGGTGCGCGGAGAGGTTAGTGATAAAAGACCTGCTCCCGGTCTCCTCGCGCAGGTATTCGTCGAATTCGTCCTCGGTCACGTCGATGCCGGAGTGCAGAAAAAGGGTATAGAGGTAGAAACTCATGTAGGTCCACTCGCGCTGCAGGTCCTCCGCCAGCTTATCGCGTTTGCTCTTTACCGGGATGAGGCGTTCTCCCTCGTACTCCAGCTCGTTTATCTTTCTGCGCAAATCCCTGCAGGTGCGGATGGCGTCCCGCGTCTCGTACTCCAGGTCCATCTTGCTCATGTTGTTGATATTGCGTATCCATGGGGTGATCTCGTCGGACGACTGGCCGTGTTTGAACAGGTTGTAGTAGGCGGCCAGCTTCCTCAAGACCTCCTCCGGTACCTCCAACATCTCCAGCCCCTCCTAGGCTTTGCTCTTTAACCCGACCTTGGCGGGATCAAGGGTAAGGATCTTTCGGGCCAGGTCGGGATAACGGGCTATGAACAGCAGCTCGTCCTCCACCAGCGGTTTCTGCGTGGACACGTTAGCGTACCTGACCAGGTCGAGGATGTCCCGGGCCTCTTCCTCGCTCTGAAACTCCACCTCCAGCTTTTCGTAGACGTTCCTGAAGCCCTTGATGCCGGAGTACTCACCGATGGTGATATTGCGGCCGGTCTCGATGATCTCCGGTTCGCCCCTCCCAAGCTCTTCGTAGTCGTACAGTTCGTAGTTGCGGCGGCTCTTCAGCGCGCCGTCGGCATGGATGCCGGATTCGTGCGCGAAGGCGTTGTCCCCCACACCGGGCTGGTTGACCGGTATTGGCACGCCGAAGGCATAGGAGGCGTACTTGGCGGTCTTCCATGCCGCCATGAGGTTGATGGAGTCGTCCATGACGTCCTCGCCGTCGAAGAGGCTTGACTTCTTGATTGCCAGGATGCAGGAGACGAGGTCAGCGTTTCCGGCACGCTCTCCCATGCCGTTTATGGTTGTGTTGATGTAGGCGTTGACCCCGCCGTCCAGGGCCCCCTTTGCCCCGGCCACGGAGCAGCCGATGGCCATGCCCAGGTCATTGTGGAAGTGCAGCTCGATATCGACGCCTGTCTCCTCGGCTATAAGCCTTATGCGGTCGTATACGGTGAAGGGGTCGTTGTAACCCAGGGTATCGCAGTAGCGCAGGCGGTCGGCGCCGAGCTCCTTTGCCGCTTTGGCGAACTCGATGAGGTGTTCGTCGGAGGTGCGCGAGGCGTCCTCGGCATTGACGCCGATGGACTCGAAGCCCAGTTCATGCGCCTTTGCCACTGACTCGCACATAAGCTCGACGACATGGTTGAAGTCGTAGCGGCCGTTCCACTTGCCGTTGATCATCTGCTCGGACGTGGAGATGGAGACGTTGATGTACTTCAGACCGGGCACCATCTCCCGGGCCAGCTCCACATCCCTGGAGACGGCCCTGACCCAGCCCGAGAGGCGGGTATGGTGTATCGCCCCCAGCTCAACCAGCTCCAGGTTGGCGCAGAGGTAGTTCTTCTCGTGCCGGGTGGTGGGAAAACCGAACTCGCTCTGCCAGATGCCCATCTCGTCGAGGAGCATGTTGATGATGGTCTTTTCCAGTTTGGCCAGACCAAGCCTTGAGGTCTGGACCCCGTCCCGGTTGGTGACGTCCACGAAATATATGCGCTTGCGGTCGGCGCCGTTGTTCCCGGGCGTATATTTGACCGAATGCTCCGACATCTATTTCCTCCCGTCTCCCAGGCCGTGATTATCTAGGTCGGCTACGGCTTTATAAAGTATATCAAAGAGGTCCTTTATCTGCTCTTTCTCCAGACAGGAGAACGCGATGCGTATGTCGCGGTCCCCGATGGCTATGACCCCGACCCCATATGCGTCCAGAAGGTGCCTGCGCAGGCGTTCCGCATCGGTATGCAGGAGTTCGAGGCACATGAAATAGCCGGAGTTGTACGGGTAAGGGCGGAAAGCGGAGGCGTAGTCTGGGCTCGAGAGGACCCTTCTTATCTCATCATAGCGGTCTTTGAGGATGGCGAATTTCTCCGCTTTCTCCTCGCGGTAATGCGGCGATTTCATCGCATGCACCAGGAGAGACTGCGACAGGGTCGGGCACTTGGAGATGGTCCCGCGGATGAGGCCTCCCACCTTCTTCTCCAGGGCCTCATAGACGGGCTGGGGGTCGTCGCTGGTCTGGAGGGAGAAGGTTATAAACCCCACCCGGAAGCCCCAGACGTAGTCCTCCTTGGTGGAGCCGTCGATCTTGATGGCCGTGAGGCGAGGGTGCGAATCGGCCAGGAGGGTGAAGAGGGACTGGGCGTACAGGTCTTCCTCGTAGAAGAGGCCGGTATACGCGTCGTCCACGCACGCTACCACCGTCGTCCCCGCCTCCGCCAAGTCCACCAGCGCCTGCGCCAGTGCTGCCGCTTCGTGCGGGTATGGCGAGTAACCGGTGGGGTTGTTGGGGAAGTTGAGGAGGACCAGCACCTTCTGGCGGTCCTTCAGCCTGTACAGGGCCTCCCGGAAAGCCTGCGTATCCAGGCCGCCACCGCTGGAGAAGAAGGGAGAGTAACGGATATCGGCGCCACGCCGCGTGCCGAAGACCATGCGGTAGTTACCCCAGATCTTGTCCGGCAGCAGCAGTACGTCTCCCGCGTCACAGAACATGTCGGCATAGATACTGAGGCCGTGGGTCAGGCCGTTGGTCACGATGGGCATGGAGAAGCTCTTCTCCTCCAGCCCAGGGTTCAGCGCAAGCTGATGTTCGTGCCAGAGGCCCCTGAGTTCAGCGATGCCGGAAGACGGAGCATAGGGATAGACCTCCTCCGGATCGAGCTGGCCGATCAACGCCTGCAGGCTGGGGAGGAAGAGGGGTTTACCCTCCATGGTGGCGATGCCGATGGTCGCATCGTAGCGCCCGGCGTCCCGCTTAGCCTCCGCCGCCTGCGTCAGGATGCCCTTGGGGAAGAACAGCTCACGCCCCAGCGAGGACAGGGCGTCGTAGAGATGGGGCGCCCGGACCCTTATGGTCTCGTTTAGCTCAATGGCAAGCGGTTCGATGATGCTACCTCCTCCAGATGACCGGCGGGGATGCAGCCAGCCGGTGTTACCGGGACGGCCCTTCCGGCCGCGATTTCCATAATTATATAGGAAGTGCGCGCGGGTGGAACAGTGAAAAAAGTGCCGCCGCCGTGGCTTGATTCAGGCCCTTCCCAGCCGGGCCTTGGCGATGTCCCAGGCATAGTCGTAGAGGTGCATCCCCTTGGAGAGCGCGAGCGTCTCGCCGGGCTCCACTCCGATCTCGTCGGCCATGTACTCCTTGAGGAGCTGGATGCCGGCGAGGTTGCTGGGAAAACCGGCCCAGAGGTCCCAAGAGCGGAAATAGACCACGAAATGAAGTTTGCGCTCCTCGGGATAGATGCGAGTATCGATCTGCCGCAGACATGGCGGGTCCTCGAGATAGATGGCCTGCGGGTCGCAAACCGCCATGCAGGCCTGGTTGGTGCCGAAGCCCTCCTCGCGGTAGATGCGTATGACCTCCTGCACCTGCTCCTCCAGGTACATGCCGTAGGTGTAGTCCTCATTATCCGCCTTGGAGCAGGAAGAACAGAGCTTCTCCAGGTATTCCTGGACGTACTCCATGTCCGTGGGTGGGGGAAGACCGATGCCGGGCGGGATATCCGGTATCAGGGGACGGGTCTCCGGGTAGCGGACCTTCACCACTACGAAGTCGTACTCCATGCGCAGATTGCCCTGGAAACTGCCGCGGTCGATACGGTATTCCCTGCCCTTCTCGAAGATGGTGTAGACACACTGGAACCATGCATCCGGGAGGTCTCTCGCCTCGATAAACGTCACGTCCATTTCAACTCCAAATCTCAGGCCGCGCTGGAAAAACTATTCAACGCTCGACGGGCCGACTCCTTCAAGCATCATATTAACACCACCCGCCGACGTCCATGGCGCCGGTCCTCCCGACGTGCTCCAGGCTCACCAGGCCAGCCCGTTCTGGTAGAATTACAGGCGGGCCATGCCTGTTGTGCGCATGCCGTGACACGAAAGGAGACCAGGCGGGATATGGACGGTGCGGTGGTGGTGGCTGGGTGCGACGTGGGTTCGACCACGGGGAAAGCCCTGATCATAAGGGACGGAGAGACGCTGGGGTACTCCATCATCCCCTGCGCGGTGCGCCCCGAGGTCACGGCGGAGACATCTCTGCAAAAAGCCCTGGAAGAAGCGGGGATGCAGTCGCGTGAACAGCTCGCGTATATCGTGGGCACCGGATATGGACGCGTGCGCATACCCTTTGCCTCGGAAAACGTCTCCGAGATAACCTGTCACGGCCTGGGGGCCTTCCACCTCGATCCGCAGGACCGCACCCTCATCGACATCGGCGGTCAGGACTGCAAGGTTATAAAGCTGAGCCCCAAAGGAAAAGTCGTGGATTTCGCCATGAACGACAAGTGCGCCGCTGGTACCGGCAGGTTTTTCGAGGCCATGTCGCGGGTGCTGGAGATCTCCCTCCACGACTTGTCGGAGCTGTCCCTGCGCTCACGTGAACCGGCCCAGATAACCAGCCAGTGCAGCGTTTTCGCGGAATCCGAGGTGATAACGCTGCTCAACGAGGGCGCGGAGATCTCCGACATCGCGGCCGGCATCAACGAGGCCATTGCGGCTCGCCTGGCCTCAATGGTCCGCAAGGTAGGCCTGGAGGAGCAGGTGACCGTCTCCGGCGGGTGCGCAAAGAACCGCGGACTCATCGCCGCTCTCGAGAAGAAGCTGGGGGTCCAGGTCAGGCTCCTGGGTATGGACCCCCAGGTCATCGGGGCCCTTGGAGCAGCGTTGGTAGCCGTGCGCAGGGTGGAGGAAGGAAGCGGATAAAGGGTTGCCGCAGGCCATGCCCCGGCACGCCATTATAGCGGTTTTTCCCGGCTTGCAGTAAGGTCGAATATATAGGCTGTCATGGTCCTGGCCTTCACGAGGTGGTTGAGATGGTCGACGAGAGAGACGTACCTCAGGAAGAACGCTATCGCGAGAGGATCAAGGAATTAGACCTCATCTGGCGCATCAACGAACAGATCATGGCCTTCGAGGACCTGGACACCCTCCTGGAGAGCATACTGGCCGCCGCGGTGGAGGTGATGGAGGCCACTTCCGGTTCGATAATGCTCATCGAACCCGCTGGGAGCGACACCATGGTCATCAAAGCCGCCTTCGGCCTGCGCAAAGAGATCGTAAACAAGGCCGCCGTCAAGGTAGGCGAAGGCATAGCGGGCCTGGTGGCGGAGCGGCGCGAGGGCATGCTCCTGCTGGACGATCTCATGGATTCCCGGTTGCGCACCCGTCGCAAGGTCTCCGACGCACTCAGCGTTCCCATAATCGCCCAGGGTGAGCTGCTGGGAGTGCTCAACCTCAACACCAAGAAGGACCAGGCCTTCGGCGAGTTCGACCTCTTTCTCCTCAACACCCTCATCAAGCAGGTGGCCACGGCCATCGAGAGGGGGAAACACCTGGAGGAGGTGCGCCTGCAGGTCCAGGAGCTGGAGGAAGAGGAGAGAAAGACCCTGGATGATATGCACGTGCTCTCCGCCGAACTCGACGACAAGAGGCGTTATTACCAGAGGCTGCGGCAGCAACTGGACAAGCTCTATCGCGACCTGGCGGCGCTATCTGGGCCGGTGGCCTGAAGATCCGAGACACGTGCGCCGCACCGGTATCCTTTTTCCGCCATGAGGAACCCTTTCCCTTGCGGCGTGTTAAAATCTACGGCTGGAGGGGTAGAGGGAGGTTCGTGGCATGAAAGATCCGTTGAAAGAGACCTGTGACCCGATGTTGCGCTGGGACAACGGGGTTGAGCGGCGGCTGCATAAGAGCGCGTCGCCCCGCGTCGACACCGACCGATGTATCAACTGCGGCACCTGTATCGCGGCTTGTCCTACGGGAGCCATACGGGAGATGCAGAGGCAGATATGCAGGCTGTGCCCCGACTGTGCCCGTGGCCCGGTTATGTTCCCCGGCGATATGGTCGCGATGACCGCGAGGTCCTGCGCCGCGGCATGTCCCCTCGGCCATTTTCCGGAAGGATATGTGAACCTGGTCGCAAAGGGAGACTGGGAAGGCGCGTGGCGACTGGTCAGCGGGTTAAACCCCCTGCCGGGAGTGCTGGGGAGGATCTGCAGCCGGCCCTGTGAGGAGGAATGCAAACGCGGCGGTCTCATCGATAGGCCCCTGCCCATCAGGGCCCTGAAGAGAGAGGTCGCGGCATGGGCCGAGGCGAACGGACTGGCGACGGGGAGGACATACCACCGCAACATAGATATGAGGGTGGCGGTGGCCGGTGCCGGGCCGGCGGGCCTGGTGGCGGCCGTGGACCTTGCGTCCCTGGGATACCGGGTCAGCGTCTTCGAGGCGGGGACTGCACCCGGGGGACTGCTCCGCCTCGCAGTGCCTTCCTTCCGGCTGCCGGACACGGTATGGCAAGGCGAGTTCGCACGGGCTCTGGGAGAGGGCATCGAGGTGTCCTATGGGGCCAGCGTGGGCGTCTCACCGACCCTGCAGGAACTATTCGCGGATGGTTTCAAGGCCGTGGTGCTCGCGACGGGAGCGAGGTATGGAAGGAAACTGAACATCCCCGGCCAGGATTTCCAAGGGGTGTTTACAGCGCTCGATTTCATGGGGGCGGTCAAGAGCGGACAGCCCGTGGAAGCAGGGGAGCGGGTCGTGGTGATCGGAGGGGGGAGCGTGGCCACGGATGTGGCCCGTACCGCCCTGCGAAAGGGCGCCCGGGAGGTGAACATGGTCTGCATCGAGCAGGAATGCGAGTTGCCCGCCTTTGCCTGGGAGATCGATGAAGCCAGACGCGAGGGAGTGCAGTTGATCGCCGGGTACGCCCCGGTGCGCATTACATCCGCATGGATGAAGGCGGAAGCGCTGGAACTCGCGCGTGTGGAGAAGATAGCCTGCGACGCGGCGGGAAGACCTTGTCCCGAGATCGACCGTGCCCAGGGCCTGACCCTCGAGGCGGACACAGTCATCTTCGCGGTGGGGCAGGCGGTGGATACGGCTCTGCTGGAGCGCATGGGGCTGGGAGTCGATGCGTCGGGCATGCCCAGCATAGTGGCGGAGAGCGGTGCCACGACCCTTCCGGGGGTATATGCGGCAGGAGACTTGGTGGCCTTGCAGGGATCGGTGGTCGAGGCCATGGCCTCGGGAAGGAGGGCCGCACGGGCCGTCGATGCCTACCTGGGCGGTCGGGAGACCGGGGCGGCGCGTGGCGGACCGGGACCGGCGCCGCTGCGCGAGAAGATCTTCCCGGTACGGCTGGAAAAGGCGGAACCATTGGAACTCCCCCATCTGAACGTGGCAGAAGCGCTGTCGTCGTTTCGCGAGGTCGATCTACCGCCGTCCCGCGAAGAGCTGGAGGAAGATGCGAGGCGCTGCATGCGCTGCGGCTACATCGAGGTGGACCATGCGCTCTGCCTGGGGTGCGGGACCTGCAGGGACGTATGTCCGGCCGGCGACGTGCTGACCATGGGCGGCCCGGTTATGGGGGGTGAGGTATGATGCGTTTTCGATGGGACGTCGTCGTGGTGGGAGCTGGTCCCGGCGGAAGCACTGCGGCGGCCAGGTTGGCGCAGGCAGGCGCGGAGGTCCTGCTGGTGGACAAGGAGAGGTTCCCCCGCGAGAAACCGTGCAGCGATATCTACGGTCCCTTCGGCACCCGTACCTACGAGGAGCTGGGTGTATACGAAAGGCTGCTGCATGCCGGGTACGTCTACCCGGGCGTGGTGCTCTCGAGCCCCGATTACACCGTGATCCATGGCCCCAACCAGAAGGGGCTCACCTGTCCCCGCCGCGTGGGAGACAACATCCTCAAGGAGAACGCCGCACGGCTCGGAGCCGAGGTCAGGGAGGAGTTCTGGGTATATGACCTGATAGTCGAGGACGCGCAGGTACGCGGGGTCAAAGCCAAGTATCAGGGAGAGTTCCGCGAGTACCGCTGCAAGATAGTTATCGGAGCCGACGGCTCGCATTCCTGGGTGGCTAAGAGGCTGGGACTTTTCGCGGACGACTACGACCAGGTCTACCTGGCGGGAAGGGCATATTATAAGGGCTGCAATCCGCCGCTGAGGGACGTGGAGGTGCATTACGACCCTCTCTTCAACCCTGGATTCGTCTGCCTTTCACCCCACCCGGGCCACGGGGACGTGGTGAACATGGGGGTTGGCATACAGATGTCCCAGTACGAGCACTCCACGCTAAGCGCCGAGGAGATGGTGCGCAGGTTCGTGGGCGAGAGCCCGCATGGGGAGAAGATGCGGGCCGCGAGGCAGGTGTCCGACTGGAAGGGCTGGAGGGTGCCCAGCGCGGGACAGATAGGCAGGAACTACGCCGCCGGCGCGCTCCTGGTGGGGGATGCTGGAAGTTTCGTGGAGCCATTCATACTGGAGGGCGTGGCATCGGCGGTGAGGTCCGCCAACTACGCCGCCCGCACCGCGCTGCGGGCCTTGGAGGAGAACGACTTCAGCGAGGCATCGCTCTCCAGGTACGACGACAAATGGCGGGAAAAGATGGGGCCGCAGCTCGACGCGCTGCAGGGGATGGCCGTCACAGCCGCCGACGCTGACGCCCTGAACAAGGTATTCGCTGAGCTCTCCGGCAACCCCGGGGCGGTCTCCAGGGTATTCGGGGAATGACGAACGCGAAGGAGGAGGGCCGTGAAGGAGGAAAACCGCTACCTGCTGGCGCTGTACACCAGCCCGCGACCCCAGGGTAACACCGCGCTGCTCCTGGATAGGCTGGTCGAAGGGGCGGCAGAGAGCGGGATCAGGGCCGTGAGCTTCCAGGCGGCGCAGATGGACATCCGGCCCTGCCGTGCCTGCAACGCCTGCTTCAAAGAAGGTGAATGTGTTCAGGAAGACGATATGCAGACCATCTATCCCCATCTCTTCCAGGCGGGTGCTGTGGCCATGGCTGCGCCCATATTCTCTATGAACATATGCGCCCAGGCAAAGGCGTTAATCGACCGCTGCCAGCGCCAGTGGTCCATCCGCTACGTGCTGGAGAGAGATCCCGTGGAGGATGATTTCGCCATTGAACGCAGGGGTTTCTTCCTCTCCTGCTGCGGCAGGGACAGACCGGAGACCTTTGAGTGCACCAGGCCTACCATGGCCTACTTCTTCTTCATCATCGGCGTGAAGAACTGGGAGTCGCTGACCTTCTCGGGTGTGGACGAGGCCGGAGATATCCTCTCGGTCGCGGGGGCGGTCGAGCGGGCACGCGGGCTGGGCAGATCACTGGGTACGGGGCTGCCCCCCGGATGAGCCGAGGCACTATTCCGCGGCGGCTTTCGTGCGGGGGGTCCGCAAGAGCAGGGGATGGAGGCGGCGATGCCGGTCGGTGAGAGCCAGCGTCGGCGAAAGGTAATGCCCCCTTACTCGGCATCGGCTGACATCTACGACCGCATGGTCGGCTGCTTCGCCTTCGACCACTGGAGAGAGAACTTCGAGCTGCTCGAGGAGAGGTTCGGGTTCGACCTCTCCGTGGTCGCGGATGCCGCTTGCGGCACTGGAATCGCGGCATCGTATCTCGCGGAGAGGGGGGCGATGGTTTACGCGAGCGACCTCTCTCCGCAGATGCTCGCGCAGGCGGCGGCATGGCGGGCGAACGGCCGCATCAGGTACATGCTGCAGGACATGCGTTACCTGCAGGTGCCCGTAAGGGCGAGCCTCGTCAACTGCGCCACCGACGCCATGAACCATCTCCTGGCCGAGGCGGACGTGGAGAGCGCCCTGGCATCCTTCCGCGCAGCTCTGCGCCCTGGCGGCTATGCCGTCTTCGACATGAACACCCCGTGGCAGCTGAGGGAGGGTAGCGACCCGGAGACGTGGGAATTCGACGTCGAAGGCCAGCACATGCGCTGGCTGAGCTCCTGGGATGAGAAGGAGATGATCCATACCCTGACCATCGTGTTCACGGCGCGTGGAGTAGGCGGCCTGGACGTGGTAGAGGAGCACCGCGAAAGGGCATTCGAGGTGCCCTGGATGCTGGACGCGCTCCGGCGAATGGGGTTCACCTTTGCGGAAGCCTTCGATGCGGCGGGCCTGGGCGGAGCGGTGGAGCGGACACGGCGACTTGTCTATGTGGCGCGCGCCTGAATGACTGATGCGGGCGTCCCGCTGCATCCAGCCCGGTGATAACCCCCCGCGGCTTGCGATATAATCATATTGCTGTTCTGGGCGGCGGGACGTCAAATACACGAACACTCGATTCACCTCTACATGGTGCGTGACGGCGTCCCATCGGGAAGGAGGGGATCATGGCGCTGATCAACGGGGGCGAAGCGGTGGTGAGGGCCCTTCTGAAGGAAGGGGTCAGATGGGTATTCGGCATCCCGGGCGGGCAGTTGTGTACCTTCACCGATGCCATCGCGCGCGTAGGCGCCCGTGGAGGCATGGAATTCGTGATGACCCACCACGAGGCCGTCGCCGCTCACATGGCGGACGCGGTGTCCCGCACCTCGGACATGGTTGGAGTGTGTACCGGCACGGTGGGCCCGGGTGCCGTCAACCTGGTCACGGGGGTCTATGCCGCCTACAACGACAGCATCCCCATGGTGGTGATAACCCCCCAGATCCACTCAAACCGTTCCTATCCATTCAAGGGTTCACAACAACAGCTCGACCAGGTCGCACTCTTCCGTCCCATCACCAAGTGGAACGCCCTGGTGAACCGCTTCGACCGCATTCCGGAGATGGTGCAGTGGGCCTTCCGGGAGGCGACCAGTGGCCGCCCCGGTCCGGTCCACCTCGACATCAACGTGGACGTGCTGTTCGCCAATGGCGAGGTAGAAGACGAGGCTTTCATCTCGCCCGCGAGATATCGCACCTCCACCAGGCCGTACGGTGATCCCGAGGCGGTAGAGGCGGCGGTGGAGATGTTGCTGGCGGCGGAGAGGCCCCTCATCCATGCAGGCGGCGGCGTTATGCGATCCAAGGCGTGGGACGAGGTGCGAGAGCTGGCCGAGCACCTGCAGATACCCGTCACGACCAGCGTGTCAGGGAGGGGAACGCTGCCAGAGGACCACCCGCTGCTCTTCCTCCCCAAAGGCATGGGGGCGATCATGGCGGAGTCCAGCTCAGATGTAGTGCTCAACGTGGGCTGCACCATGTCCGAGCTGGACTTCTGGGGCAAGCCGAACATGTGGGGAGAGCCGTCGGCGCAGAAGTTCATCTACGTGGATATCGATCCCAGGGTGATCGGCCTCAACCGCCAGTTCGACCTGGGCATCATCGGCGATGCCAAGATGGTCCTGCGCCAGATGGTCGAGATGGCGAAGCAGAAATCGGGTCCGGTCTCGGAGCGCGGGTTCATATCGGATTACCGCGAGATGGAGGAGCAGGCGCTGAACGCGTACGAGGAGCTGGCGAGGTCCGATGCCAAACCCATACACCCGTTACGCTTGATCACTGACGCCGTTGACCTGCTGGGACGGGACGGCATCATGGTCATGGACGGCGGTAATACCGCCCTGTGGGTGAACATCGCGGGCAGGGTCTACGAGCCGCGTTCCTATCTCTTCGCCGAGGGCACCGGCCAGCTGGGCGTGGGACTGCCCTATGCCATGGGGGCCAAATTGGCGAACCCCGACAGGCCGGTATATGTCCTGCACGGCGACGGATCGTTCATGATCAACTGCCAGGACATCGAGACCGCGGTGCGCCTGAAGCTGCCCATCATCGACATCGTCTCCAACGACAGCGCCTGGGGCATGATCAAGGGGGCGCAGCATGCCGCCTTCGATGGCAGGTACTGCGGGGTGGAGTTCGGCGATTCCCGCCTCGACCTGCTCGCCGACTCCATGGGGGCGAGGGGCATCAGGGTGGAGAGCCCGGAAGAGATACGGCCAGCACTTGAAGAGGCCGCCGCCTCTGACCGTATTACCGTGCTGGACGTCGCGGTGGACCGGGAGGCCAACCTGGACGTGCCCGTGCTCTTCTCCATGATCGTGGACCTGTGGCTGCAGGGGTGTGACGCGCCCTATTGCGGGTTGGAGGAATAAGAGGCCGTTTGGAAAGGTTTTCTTCCGGCCCGGGGCTTCCGGGTAACGGTCCCGCTCGCAAAGCCTCACGGAGACCGACCCGGTATTTCCCCGGGCCGGGGAGATTTTCATCCCGATGTCGTCTCGCCTCCTTCCGCTTGCGACCCGCGAGAGGGCGCGCGTGGCTTGTTTATCTGGGGACAAGAGGCTGGTTGAATGCATTTTCACCACTACCACGCAAGAGCCTTTCGTGGCCGACCTGGTCGTTCTCGGGCTGACCGGTCTCTATGGTATTGCTTCGCCGGCGGGTTCTTCGTCGAGGTCCTCCCAGTCGTCGGGGAGGAGTTCCAGGACACGCTCCCTGATGAGCGCGGTTATCTGAGGCAGCACCTTGTGCGGTCTGCCCCTGAGTTGCGGGACCTCGAAGGGTTTGCCGATGTTGACGTGGTAATACTCCCCTTTGCGCTCGGTCATCCCTACGGGCAGTATCCTAACCCCGGTCTTCCAGGCGAAATAAGCGGCACCGTGGGTGAACGGGTGCAGGGCCTCGTCGTCATGCCGGGTCCCCTCCGGGAAGATGCCCACGCAGTCGCCCCTGTCCAGAAAGGATATGGTCCTCCGGATGGCGTCCGGTCCGGGGCGCTCACGGTCGACGGGATAGGCGAAGAAAAATCTCACCATGAGGAACTCGAACAAGCTGTTGCGGGGATCAAACACCTCTTTCTTGGCCATGTAGCGCACGGGCCGCCTCAGTGCGAGGTTGATGGCCACCGGGTCTTTGCGGCTGTTGTGGTTGGCCACCACGATCAGGGGCTCTTTACGGGGGACGTTCTCGTAGCCGCTTTTACGGAAACGATAGACCATGGCGACGACCCGGAATATCGGCCAGCCGATATAGAAGCGTATCAGCGTTCTCACCTCCTGAATAGTCAACTCAGGCCCCTGGCCGGGGCGCCGCATTCACCGGGATCGGCGCTGTACATGGAGTCCTCTGTGTCCGAGCGGTGCCCAACTATTTAATGATAATATCAAGGTATGCGGGGTGAGACCACAGAAACATAGATTGGGTTAACTGGAGTAGAGCGGGGAGCGTGTCCAGCGCCACCTGTTTGAGGTGCTCACGGAACAGCGCCGGAAGGGAGAGTTCGAACTTGATAAGACAGAAGGCCTTCTTCTATTACTACGGCAATGCGCCAGGGCTGGGCATAGTGGCCCACCACGATATAGAGGGATGGCAGAGGATAAACTTCTACAGCTTCGGCGTGGATATGGATGGGTTCCAGAAGGGCGTCGAGGAGGAGTGCGAGGCGGAACTCCTGCGGGAGGGGGTCCTGGCTTCCAGGCCCGCCCAGTCCCGGGTGATCATCGCCGGGGGGGTCGTCTTCAAGGGGCTGACCTGCCTAGCCGGCGAGGGCAGGGAGGCCTCCCAGCTCCTCAGTGCCTTCGAGAAGGGCGTGACCGGCTTCCGCACCGTTGACGCCCTCGGGATGCAGGCCGCGGAGGTCATCTCCCCAATGGACGTGTACTGCTTCATCTATAAGAAGAAGGTCATCGGGATATCCAGGGTGGTTTTCTTCGAATACGCAACCCAGATGTCGCTGGTCGGGGTGTACCGGGACCAGGACCATAACCTGGTCGACGAGCTCAGCGAGGACCTCTCCAGGCTGCACGAGTATATGACCATACCCAATCCACTGCGTACCGACGAGAGGGACTCCCGCGTCGAGGTCAACATGTTCATGATCCGGCACCCGGTCAAGGAGGAGCTGCAGGGGGATTTCGTGCGGGCCATCCTCAAGACCGGGGGGCTGACCTTCTATACGGCCTGAGAAGTCGCGCTGAAGATCCCGGATGGATCGCCGGGTGCTGCGGGAGCCGCCCTCACGCCTCCCTGCCTATGGCCCGTGCTACCTTGCGCAGCCTGGTCATGAGGCTGCTGAAGGTCTCGAAATCGAGGGATTGGGGGCCGTCGCACAACGCTGCATTGGGGTTGGGGTGGATCTCGACGATCAGGCCGTCCGCCCCCGCCGCCACCGCTGCCAGGGACATGGCGGGGACGAGGTTCGCGATGCCCACGGAATGGCTGGGGTCGACGAAGACCGGAAGGTGCGAGAGCCTCTTGAGGGCCGCCACCGCCGACAAGTCCAGGGTATTACGGGTATAGGTTTCAAAGGTGCTGATCCCGCGCTCGCACAGGATGATCTTGCGGTTGCCTTCCTTGACGATGTATTCCGCGGCCAGGAGGAGGTCCTCGATCTTCGAGCTGGGGCCGCGCTTCAAGAGCACGGGATGTCCGCTGCGTCCGATCTCGGTGAGCAGCACGAAGTTCTGCATATTGCGCGCCCCGACCTGGATGATGTCGGTATACTCGCAGAAGATATCGATCTTGCGCGGATCGGTCAGCTCGGTGACCACCGGAAGCCCCGTCTCATCACGGGCTTCGGCCAGCAGCCGCAGGCCCTCGTCGCCAAGGCCCTGGAAGCTGTAAGGCGATGTCCGGGGTTTATATGCTCCTCCCCTCAGGACGGAACCGCCGGCCATCTTGACCAGGCGCGCTGAATTGAGGATCTGCTCGCGGCTCTCCACCGCGCAGGGGCCGGCCATGACCACGACCCTTTCGCCGCCGATGTTGAGGCCTCCGACCTCGATAACCGAATCCTGCGGGTGGGTCTCGCGGGAGGCGAACTTGTAGGGCTTGAGGATGGGGATGATCTGCTCGACACCCGGATAGCCCGCCATGGTCTCCACGACCTTGGTCTTATCGTCGCCGATGACGCCTATGACCGTCTTCTGCACCCCGTAGATGGGATGGGTCTGCAGGCCGAACTCCTCGATCTTTTTCATCACCGCGTCGATCTGTTCGCGACTGGCGTCCTGTGACATGACGACTATCATCTCTTCACCTCCGTCCTGTCCCACTTATACCCGCGCGGTCTCCTGCCGCGATTCGGGCAATCCCACGGCGACGAAGCGCCCGGAGCCGCCGTCATCCTGTTATTATAGCTGCTGTATTGCCGGTAGGTACCGGCAATCAGTAGACCCATCCGGGGAAAGTGGAGATGCTCGGGGGGCTCTCCAGGGGCCTGTACATCTCGATATCCCTCCATGACTCCCCCAGGATACCGTCATGGATGGCCCAGCTCCTGCCGCGTACCGTCTTCTCGGCGCCGGGTTGCCGGAAGGGGGTGCTGCCGTCCAGGCGGGCGAAGAGCTCGCCGCCGGGCTGGAAGCCTCGGTTTATCCGCTCCATCTTCTTCTTGCCGCGCACGTAATTGAAGCCGTGCTTCTCGAAGATGATGGCGTCATGGTAGGCAAGGGGTTCGGCGACGAGCATATCCTGTCCCATATCGGACAGAAAGCCCAGGACGAGGGGCATGAAGTCCCTGAGCAGATGCAGGCCGCTGCGTACCTGTCCCGGCGCCATGCCCGCCCGCATGGCACGCACCTCTTCGGGTATGTTGCGGCGGGCCGTACCGAATTTCGTCCTGCGTCCCGCGTCGTCGATGTCGGTGTTGAAGCGGGGTGAATGGGGGTCGTTTATGATCAGGAAGGTTATCTCGACCTTGAAGAAAGGCGTATCGGCGATCTCCAGGAAGAAGACGCAGTCGTGGTCGGTGGGGCGTTTCCTCACTTCTATGATGGCGAAGCCCGCCTGGCGCGGCGCCACCACCTTGAAGGTCCTCTCGCCCAGGGGGTTGATCCAGCTCGCGCGGTCTATCTTGCAGATATCGAAGACCTTATCGGGTACGAGCAGGGAATAGATCCGCGCTTTCAGGTCAGGGTCGAGCTGGTTAATGGCGTGGATATTATGGTGGGGGTCTGCCCCGGCCAGGGCCTTTAGCGCATCTCCGGCCCCGCGAGCCATGATGCTGCGCATGATACTCCGTTTCCATCTCGCAGGTCCCATGATAAGCGGACGGGTATATTATAGATTAACCTTATTGTATCCTCCACCCAAGCGGACATGGCGGATAGAGCACTGGAGAGCGGGTTTGAACGCCGAGGCTTTACAGCCGGACCACATAGACACACCCAAGGGCCGGATCTGGATCGTGGCCAAGGCGGATCCAGCGATGATCGCGTCTATGCGCCTGGACGAAGGGATGGGAGCCTTCGCCGCACCCAATTACCCCGCGGCGCGAGAGAAGAAGGCGCTGGAGCGGATCGCGCGCGGGGAGGAGAGCAACATAATCATCGCCCACGCTGAGGACGACAGGATAGTGGGGTTCGTTGCCATCGCGCCGCCGAGTCCCGCCGAGAGGTGGGGCAAGCAGGCCGTCCCGGGGATCATCGAGGCCATGGCCATCGAGGTGAGCAAGGGATGGCGCGGGATGGGCATAGCCAACAGGATGATGGATACGGGTTTGCGCGACCACTTCTTCGACGACAAGATCGTCATCTGCACGGGTTATGCGTGGCACTGGGACCTGGACGCCAGCGGACTCGGCAAGGACGCCTACCGGCGCATGCTCCTCGAGTATCTGGAAAAGGCGGGGTTTATGTACTACGAGACCGACGAGCCGAACGTCAACCTCGATTCCGCCAACTTCTTCACCGCCCGTATAGGCCCCGAGGTAAGCGCCGAACTGTACGACCGCTTCGAGCAGATGCTCTTCAAGGACCAGGCCTGGGCTGACTTTCGCGGCCGTCCACGCAGTATTGGCGAGGTGCTGGAGCGGGGCGGATCTGCCCGGAGGGGTGGCGGGGCGGAGGAGCCCCGGTAATCGCTTGCGGCGCCCACCACCTTACGCGCATGCTATACTATTTGGCGGGGTCGCCTTCGGGCACTTCCGGTTGAAGGAGAGGGATGCGATACAGGGGAACGGTCATCCGGCCCCCCAGCGAGGCCGGCAGTCTAATCCTGCAGGCAGCATATGGCTGCTCTCATAACGCCTGCACTTTTTGCCCCACCTATACCGGGACGCGGTTCGAGCCGCGGGATGTAGATGAGGTGCTCGCGGACATCGCCGAGGCCGCGGAGATCGTCCCGGATACGCACCGCGTCTTTCTCGCGGACGGCAACGCACTCTGCCTGCCCTTCGCGGACCTCGTGAAGATACTGCAGGGACTCAACAGGGCCTTTCCCCGCCTGCAGAGGGTGGGTATATACGGCAACGGCAGGGATATCAACGACAAGACCGAGGAGGAGCTGCGCGAACTGGTGGCGCTAGGGCTGGGCATCGTGTACGTAGGCCTGGAAAGTGGCGACGACCGCGTTCTGGAGCGGGTGCGCAAGCGGGACAGGAGCGAGGACATGATAAGGGCAGTGGTCAAGGCCAGGGCTTGCGGCTTGCAGGCTTCGGTCATCGTCCTCCTCGGACTGGGAGGAGAGGAGGGCTCCCGAGACCATGCCCTGAGGAGCGCGCAGGCGGTATCGGCCATGGACCCCGACTATCTCAGCGCCCTGACCCTGATGGTGGTCCCGGGCACACCCCTCCACCGGGAGCAGGAGGCGGGAAAGTTCATCCTGCCCGGCCAGGCGGATCTGCTGCGGGAGCTCAGGCTGTTCCTGGAGGCGAGCGAGCTGTCCGAGTGCGTGTTCAGGACCAACCACGCCTCCAACTATCTGCCCCTGAAGGGCGTGCTCTCCAGGGACAAGAACGCGCTCATTCAGATGATAGACAGTGCCATAGAGCGGCCTGAGCTCTTGAGGCCCGAGTACATGCGGGGCCTGTGAGGATGCGGAGCGGCGACCGGCTCATTACCATATGTTGTAATTTATGGCGGGCATCCTCAAGCAAAAGTGCTAGTAAAACGATATAAATAGTGAGGCCGCTGCTGGCAAAAGGAGCATGCAAAAATGAAGACGATAGCCTACATCGAGGACGATCCGGACATGATCGACCTCGTGTCGATCATCCTTCAGAAGCATGGCTATCGTGTGGCCGGTTTCACCGAGAGCCGCGAGATCATACCCCGCCTGGAGTCGGTGAAGCCCGAACTCATCCTCCTGGACCTGATGATGCCCCACGTCGATGGCATAGAGGTATACAAGGAGATAAAGGACCGCGAGGACATGGGCGACATACCGGTCATAATCATATCCGCCATGAAGAGGGCGGTGGAGGAGATAGAGCGGGAGGGCAAGATGAAGGTCGAGGCCTGTCTGGTGAAGCCCTTTACCATCGGCGAACTCCTCGATACCGTGAACCGCATCATCGGCGGTTCCTGACCGCGCTACGACCTGCGTTCACGTGGGTCCTTTCGGGGTTGACTAATAATGCCCCACGGAACAAAATGAAGACTGGCCTGCTGACGAGGCGGATGATAACGCCTCCCGTCATATCGAAACACGGAGGTGAACCAGATGGCGGATGAGGTTCTGACAACGGGAGAGAAAGCTCCGGCCGGAAAGTACTATTGCGACAAATGCGCGTACGAGTACGAGCATAAGGACGAGAACGAACCCCTCCCGAACTGCCCGGACGAGGGCATTTACACGGTTTGGAACCCGAAGAAGATGAAGCCCCGTTTCGTGGAGAGCTAGGCGAGACGGTCACGCTTGCGGGTCTAACGGCGCCTCCACCGGAGGCGCCGTTCTGCGTCCCGGCGATCCCGCGATGGGGGGGTATCAGATGGCGCCTTTCCTCTCCAGGTAGCGGCGGTACTGCAGCATCTTCGCTATGATCGCGGCGGCCTTCTCGGGGGCGGTGAAGATGACGGTCTCTCCCGCCTCCAGGTCGCGCAGGCTCTCCTCCCCGATGAACTGCATCTCGACGAAGACGATTGGTTTGTTGTAAGTGGCCATCAGCTCCTTGGCCCTTGCGAGCAACCTGATATTGCGCCCCTTGAGCTCGGTGAAGAAACCCTTGAGGGCGTCCTCGCTCATATCCATGATCAGCTTCTGGGAGACCAGTACGTTGAGGCCGATGATGGTGCCGGTCCCCAGGGAGCCCAGGACGATGATGGCGTCCATCTCCGGCGACTTCGCCATGGCCTCCAGGATAGCCACGTGGGTGTCCATGTAGATGGTCCCCACCAGGTCCACCGGGTTGGCATGGCTCCAGAACGGCGGCAACATCTCGTCGCACACCCTGGTCACCTCGGCGTCGAGTCTACCCATTTTCAGCCCGGCCGCGGCCGTGGCGTCGGTGGCCAGGACCCCCCAACCTCCCCCAAGGGTGATCACGCCCACGCGGTCGCCACGCGGCAGGGGCAGGCGCTCGAAGGCCTTCGCCAGGTCCAGCATGTCCTGGGAGGTATCGGCTCGGATGGCCCCGCTCTGGCGGAAGGCGGCATCGTAGATATGGTCAGAGCCGGCCAGGGAGCCGGTGTGAGACATGGCGGCCCTGCCGCCCTCCTCGGTGCGCCCCGACTTGAGCACGATCACCGGTTTTGCGAGGCTGATGCGGGAGACGATCTCGATGAAATCCCTGCCGTTGTCCACGCCCTCGAGATAGGCGAGGATGAGGCTGGTCTCATCGTCCTCTCCGAAATAATCTATATAGTCCTCGGCGTGAAGAAGGGCCTCGTTGCCGCTGCCGACGAACTTGCCGAAACCGATGCCCTGGTTCATGGTCCACCCCAGCATGTTGGCCCCCACGTTGCCGCTCTGGGATACGAAGGAGATGCCTCCGGGGTGCAGCTGCACCGGGGCGCCGACCGCGAAGATCCTGCGCCGCGTACTCACGATGCCCATGGTATTGGGCCCCACGACGGTGAGGCCGTGCCTTATGGCAGTCTCCTTGACCTCCCGCTCAAGACGCGCCCCGTCCTCGCCGACCTCGGAGAAGTTTGATGAGATGACGATGATATGGTCCGTCCCAACCCGGGCACATTCCTCGAGGATGCCGGCCACGGTGGTGGCAGGGGTGGTGATGAAGGCGAGGTCGGGGACGGTGGGAAGCGATGCGAGAGAGGGATAGGCCTGCAGGCCGTGTATCGTCGTCTCCCTGGGGTTTACGGGGTAGATCCGCTCACGCGGATAGCCGCCGGCCATGAGGTTTATAAGCAGAAAGGAACCCCATTTCGCCGGCGTGTTTGAAGCGCCGACCATGGCGATGGAAGCGGGATTAAAGATCCTGTCGAGGTCCTTGGCCATCGTCCCTCCTTTGTCCTGGACCGAGATCGATTATATGCGTAACCGAAAACCGGGCACAAGCAGGCTTATCAAGTACAACGGGCAGCGCGAAAAAAGTCGAGAAAAAGTCTTGACAAGCCCTGTTGACAGGTTATACTAGAGTTAATATTGTTAAAATATTATATAAATGTTTAACAATAGAAACGGGGTGATGATGGATGAAGGAACGGCCGAAGCTGGGTCTTGACGATTTCTTCTGGTGCGACAAACTCCACGTGCTGCGCGAGATCAGGGACGGGGAGACCATGGAGCTCAGGGGGTTCAAAGCTTATTGCGGAAAGATGGGGAAGGATATCGACGACTCCTTCTGCCATCGATGTTTCCTGCATTAAAAAGCCTCATCGCATCTCGTCCTTCAACCGGTCGGGGCGGCGCGCAGCCGCCCCGACACCTTTATGGGACGCGAGGTTGGCCATTTCGCCTAGGTCGGGTGGGCGTGAATGTTGTAGAATAATGACATCCTGTTGTGAGAGTCAGGGGAGTACAGATGGGCGCGGGAGGATCCGAGGCAGGCAAGAGCAACTCTCACCGCGTGCCGACGGGGATCTCTGGACTTGACGACATGCTGGGTGGAGGGCTGCTTTTCAACTCCGTCGCGGTCATCAAGGGGGCCCCAGGCACCGGCAAGAGCTGTGTGGGCATGGAGTATATCTCCAGGGGCATCCTCGAATACGACGAGCCGGGGTTGATCATCACCTTCGAGGAGTTCCCGCGACAGCTATACCGCGATGCCATCTCCATAGGGTTCGACCTGAGGGCATATGAGCGCGAAGACAAACTGCGTACCATTTTCACCACCCCCGCCGTGTTCCTTAGGGAGATCCAGCAGCCGGGAGGGATCTTCGACCGCACCATTGAGGAGATCTCCGCCAAGCGGGTTTTCGTGGACTCCATGACCCAGCTGGAGCGTATAACCCAGGAGCCCGTACAGCTGCGAGAGATAATGTACACGTTCCTCAACGGGTTGCTGCGCTATGACATCACCGCCCTGGTTACCCAGGAGGACGCTTTCATCACCGGCAATATGTCAGTGGCGGAGGCCGGTCTCTCGTATATCGTGGACACCATCATCCAGCTGCGCTACGTGGAGATCAGCTCGAGTATCGAGCGCGCGCTCTTCGTGCTCAAGCACCGCGCCTCGGATCACGACAAGAGCATCAGGCGCATGCTGATCACTCCCGCGGGGATAGAGATCAAAGCGGTTTTCGAGGGAAGAGAGGGTATCCTCAGCGGAAACCCGTACATTACGCGCCGCCTGAAGAAGGCGGAGGAGTTCTTCAAATAAACGGGAGTTAACGAGGTGTGATCCTGCGATGCTAGATTTCGAAAACCTGGACCAGCAAGTAGGCAACTTCGTCGAGGAGTTCGTAGATTCGTTCATCACCTGGGATCTGATCATGTTTTTCCATGAGAACCCCTACACGGTCGGTTCTCCCGCCAGCATAGCCATGAGCATCGGCAGGCTCGGTTCGGACATCGAGCCCTTCCTGGAGAGGCTGGCGGCGAAGGGGATCCTCTCGCACGAGTTCAGGGCGGGAGACGGCGCGGAGACCATCTACGCCTACAAACCCGAACCGGACTTCGAGAAGAGCGTCATCGAATTCAAGCGCGCCCTGAAGGACCGGGCGAGCAGGTTGATCATCGTCAGCAAGGTCCTGCAGAAAGAGGCCAGGAGGTAGACCGGCCGGCCTTGAGCAACCGGGCGGGCGATGCTAGAATCGTGAGGTGTGAAGCAGGCGGAAGTGGCTCAGTTGGTAGAGCATCACCTTGCCAAGGTGAGGGTCGCGGGTTCGAATCCCGTCTTCCGCTCCAGCAATACAGGTAGGCGAGAGGTCGCCTACCTTTTTGCCGCGAAGGCGGCGGATGTATAGATGCGGCGGCGTGGCCAAGTGGTAAGGCAAAGGTCTGCAAAACCTTGATCACCGGTTCAAATCCGGTCGCCGCCTCCAAGTCCGTAAACGGCCCCCCGGCGGGGGGGCCGTTCGTTTGATGGTCACTTGGTGACTCCGGGGAAGGCTTCACGCAGGCGTTCCATGCGCTGCGCCATGGTGGGCTGGGTGCGGAACGGCTTGTAGTAGGAGTAGTTCACCACCGGGCAGAAGAGCAGGGCATCGAAGCAGGCTGGGAGCAGGATGACGTCCATGACGTCCTCCGCCGCCATCCTGATGGCGCCGTAGACCGCGCCGGGATCGCGCGTGATATATACGGCCTGCATGTCCGCGTTGTATTCCCGGTTGCGGTCAAGAAACACCTTGAGCAGGGAGCTGATGACGGGCGGCAGGGCAACCATCGCGACAACGAGGAGAACGGCGATTATGGTCCAGAAAAAGGCGCTCGAGGAGAGAGTGAACTCGTCCCCCCTCGAGATGTTGACGACCATGGACGCGGCGACAGCGAAGCATGTAGCTGTAACAACCAGCTTATGAAGCCATTTCAGCGGATCATAGAACTCGCCGGGCATACCCCCTACCATCTTCTTGAGCGACCTGCGTCCAGCCAGGCGGATCATGATGGTGTAGATGGTGGTATCGCCAGACCGCATGTGCGCGATCTCGTGGGCGATAACGGCCACGCGCCCGTCCAGCGACATCTTGCGCGATACCCCCCGGGTGACGAAGAGCGCGAAGGTGCCATCGGGCAACGCCAGGGTGAAAGCGTTGATATCGTCGTCGGGGATCTCGTAGAGCCGTATGCTGTCCAGCATGTCTGAGGCCAGGGACGCGGCCATGAGGGCGTCCTTGAGGCGCCTGTCCACCTTCCACTCGGGCAGTATCGCCACGCCTTTGAGCAGCCACCTTCCGCCCGCGACATAACGCAGCAGCACGTAGAGCAGACATAGCAGCCAGAACAGGGTCCAGGGCAGCCAGAAATCCAGTCCGATGGAGAGCGCCTCGAGCAACAGGTAGATGGCCAGGCCGGAAAATGCCATGATGATGACGGCGACGAGCACGATGGCCGCCGCCAGGCGCAGGCGGTTGCGGGACATCCTGTCGTATATGTCCTGGGCCTTCTCTCTCTCCATATATGTCTCAATCGGCATGAACATCACGCGCTTTTAGCGGTGTTGACAACAGAAGGCCGGTTGCGAAATGACCGTAAATCGCACAAAATATTAGCGGTACGGGCGCGTAGCTCAGTGGGAGAGCGCTTCCTTGACGCGGAAGAGGTCGTGGGTTCAATCCCCTCCGCGCCCACCATGACCAGAGGTCCGTTGGGCCTTCTACATATGGCCGGGGTACCTACCGTCTCCCGGGAATGGAGCGCGGCGAAACGGGGGCAGGCTGTCCGCCGTGGAGCCGCGCGGCGCTTTAACCGAGCTTATACCGCGCAGGACCGCACGGAGAGGCGGCAGGCGGCACAACCAGCGGAGGTAGGCGATGAAGTGTCCAAAATGCCAGGCTGACAACCCTGACGATGCCGAGTTCTGCTCCCTTTGCTACGCGCGCTTCCAGGAGGCGCTGAGGTCAACGGAGATAGATGAGGCCGCGAGGAACATGCGCGACGCGCACGCGGGCGCGAGGTTGCGCTGCCCCAGTTGCGGCGACCTGAGCCCACTTGACTCGCAGTTCTGCCTCAGGTGCGGATTCGTCTTCGAGGACCTGGAGGCGCTGATGGTCTCCGCCGAGGAGGTAGAGAGGATAGGGCAGGAGGCGGAAGCGCTAAAGGTACAGGAGATGAAGAGCGCCGAGGTCGAGCCCACCGTCATCACTCCGGAATCGGACGGAGCCGAGGTCATGCGCGGGCTCTCCGACATGCTGGGGCGGGGCATGAACCCACGCGTGCATGCCCGTGGGCGCAATGCGGTCACCTACGCCATGAAGATCATCGCCCTTCTCGGCCAGGACGCCCGCGCTTCCGGGAACGACCTGCGCTTCAGGGTTCACCTCATAAGCGAGGGGTCCATCACGCATTTGGAGGACGTGGAGCTGGAGATCATCCTGGAGAGGCTATAGGAGGAACGCTTGAAGATAATCCTGGGTGGATCGCGGCAGATCGACGCGCCGGAGGGGCAGAGCATCCTGGACATGCTGCGCGAACACGACCGCGTAGCTGCTGACGCCGCGGTGGCGGTCCGTCTCAACGGGCGCCTGGTCGATCTCGCGGCGCCCCTGGAGGAAGGGGACGTGGAGGTGGTCCGCTGGGGCGACGAGGAGGCCGCGGACATCTACCGCCATACCGCGTCGCATATCATGGCGCAGGCGGTGACGGAGCTCTATCCCGGCGCCAAGCTGGCTATCGGCCCCGCCATCGCCGACGGCTTCTACTACGATCTCGATCTTGCGGAGAGCCTGACCCCTGAGGAGCTGCCCCGTATCGAGGAGCGCATGGCCGAAATCGTGAAGAGAGACCAGCCGCTGGTCAGGGAGGAGCTCCGCCGTGACGAGGCCATCCAGCTCTTCCGCGACTTGGGGCAGGATTACAAAGTAGAGCTCCTCGAGGACATGGAGGAAGAAGGGGTGACCGTCTACCGCCAGGGCGATTTCGTCGATCTGTGCCGCGGGCCGCACCTGCCGTCCACGGGGAGGGTGCGCTTCTTCAAGCTCCTCTCGCTGGCGGGCGCATATTGGAGGGGAGACGAAAACCGCCCCATGCTGCAGCGCATCTACGGTACCGCCTTTGACATGGAATCCGAACTCGCCTCGTACCTCGAGTTCCTTGAAGAGGCTGAGAGGCGAGACCACCGCCGCCTTGGCAGGGAACTCGACCTCTTCAGCTTCCACGAGGAGGCGGGTCCGGGAGTGGTCTTCTATCATCCCAAGGGCGCGGTCCTCAGGGGCATCATCGAGGACTTCCTCAAGGAGGAGCACCGGCGGCGCGGCTACCAGATGGTCGTCACGCCCCACCTGTTCAAGGGACAGCTCTGGCACGTCTCGGGGCACCTGGACTACTACCGGGAGAACATGTATTTTTTCGAAAAAGACGGCGCGGAATACGTGGTGAAACCCATGAACTGCCCCGGGCACCTGCTCATCTACAAGACACGCCCGCGCAGCTACCGCGACCTGCCCATAAAATATTTCGAGCTGGGTACGGTCTATCGTTACGAACGTTCAGGGGTGCTGCACGGCCTCATGCGGGTGCGCGGGTTCACCCAGGACGACGCCCATATCATCTGCACCGAGGAGCAGTTGGAGGAGCAGGTGGGCGAGTGCCTGGAGTTCGCCTTCTACTCCCTGCGCTCCTTCGGTTTCGAGGACTTCGAGGTCTTCCTGAGCACCCGGCCCGAAAGGGCCGTGGGCGGCGACGACCTCTGGGAGAAGGCCACGGCCATCCTGGGGCGTTCCCTCGAGGACCTGGCCATCCCTTATACCGTGGACCCGGGCGAAGGGGTGTTCTACGGGCCCAAGATCGACATCAAGCTGAAAGACGCCATCGGCCGGTCGTGGCAGGGGCCGACGGTGCAGGCCGATTTCAACCTGCCGCAGCGTTTCGATCTCACCTACACCGGGGCTGACAACCAGCCGCACAGGCCTGTGATGATACACCGCGTGGTGCTGGCGGGCATCGAACGCTTCTTCGGCGTGCTCATCGAGCACTATGCCGGCGAGTTCCCGCTCTGGCTGGCGCCGCTGCAGGCGGTGATCGTCCCCGTCGCAGACAGGCACCTGGATTACGCGCGTCAGGTCGCGGGCGTACTGGGCGGTGGAGGCTTGAGGGTGGAGATCGATGATGACCGCCAGACGGTCAACATGAAGATCCGCCGCGCCCAGATGCAGAAAGTCCCCTTCACGCTGGTGGTGGGCGACCGGGACATCGAGGCCAACGCCGTCTCCGTACGAGACCGGGCCGGCCATGAGGAAAGGGGCGTGCCGCTGGAGAGGTTCCTGGACGCGGCACGGCGCATGGTGGTGGAGAAGGACCGTGACAGCAACTGGGGAAGCTGATGGAGAGGCTGTGGAGGCCATGGAGGATAAACTACGTGCGTGAGATCGAGAGCATTCGCGAGGAGGGCTGTATCTTCTGCACCAAACCGCAGGAGGGCGACGACCGGGGAGCGCTTATCCTGCACCGCGGCAGCTCCGCATTCGCGATCATGAACCTATACCCCTATAACACCGGCCATGTCATGGCCGCGCCCTACCGCCATGTCGGCGACCTGGAGCTGCTGGAGCCCGAGGAGATGCGCGAGCTGATGGAGCTGACCACGCTGATGATCACGGTCATCAAGCGCCAGATGCAGCCCCAGGGGTTCAACCTCGGGGCCAACCTGGGTAAGGCCGCCGGGGCCGGTTATGACGAGCACCTGCATATGCATATCGTCCCCCGCTGGCAAGGCGATACCAACTTCATGCCCGTGGTGGGGGAGGCGAAAGTGATGCCCGAAGGCCTGGCCGGGACTTACGAGCGGCTGCTCAAAGGGCTGGGGGAGATACTCACCGGCGAGTAGCGTGAGAGAACTTCGGCCCTGATGGTTCGGGGTTGCTATGCCCCTGGGTATTTCATGGAACCAAAGTCAATCATTATGTGATGGCGACTGGGGCCAGTATAAATGATGGCCCCAGCTCTACGCGTCGCTGCTCACGCAGGCCGGGGGTGTTCAGTCTTTCTTCTCTTCCCTGGAGGCTTCGATGATCTTCGCCGCTATGTGGGAGGGGACTTCCTCATAATGTGAGAACGTCATGCTGAAGGTGCCGCGCCCCCCCGTGATGGAGCGAAGGTCGATGGAGTAGCGCAGCATCTCGGCCATGGGCACCTGGGCGCGCACCAGTTGCAGACCGCCCTCCGCCTCCATGCCCAGAATGCGGCCCCGTTTGGCGTTGAGGTCGCCTATTACGTCGCCCATATATGCCTCCGGCACCATGATCTCCACGTCCATGATTGGCTCGAGGAGGTACGGCTCCGCATCCGCCATGGCTCCCCTCAGGGCAAGGGCCCCCGCGATCTGGAAGGAGATGTCTGAGGAATCGACGGGGTGGAACTTGCCGTCGTAGACGGTGGCTCTGAAATCGACGATGGGGTAGCCGGCGATGAAGCCCTCCTCCATGGCCTTGCGCACTCCCTTCTCGACGGAGGGTATGAACTGCTTGGGGATCACGCCGCCTACTATCTTGTCCACGAACTCGAACCCGGCGCCCTTCTCCAACGGTTGCAGCTCGAGCCAGGCGATGCCGAACTGGCCGTGCCCACCGGTCTGCTTCTTGTGCTTCCCCTCAGCACGGGCGTTCTTGCGTATGGTCTCCTTGTAGGGGACCCGGGGGAGTTCGGTGTTCACGTTGACGCCGAACTTGCGGGCCATGCGCTCCATCATGATGTCCAGGTGCGCCTCTCCCATGCCGGAGATGATGGTCTGTTTCACCTCCGTATCGCGGCGGACGTTGAAGGTGGGGTCCTCGTCGCTGAGGCGCGAGAGCGCCACCGAGAGCTTGTCCTCGTCGCCCTTGGTCTTGGGCTCCACCGCCAGGGACATGATGGGATCAGGGAAGTCGATGGTGGGCAGCACGATGGGGCGGTCCTTCTCGCAGAGGGTATCGCCGGTGGTGGTCTCGGTGAGCTTGGCGACTCCGCCGATGTCTCCCGCGGGTATCTCGCGCACTACGATCTGGTTCTTTCCGCGCACGATAAAGACCTGCCCCACGCGCTCCTCCTTGTCGCGGTTGGGGTTATAGATGGTGCTGTCCGCGGTGAGCGTGCCCGAGAAGACGCGGAAATAGGTGAGCTTACCCACGTAGGGGTCGGAGATGGTGCTGAAGACCAGAGCGGAGAGGGGAGAATCGTCTCTGGCTGGGAAGGAGACCTCCTCGTCGCCGCCCTTCCTGGTGCCCTTGACCTCCGCGAGGCGCGCCGGCGACGGCAGGGAGTTGACTATGGCGCCCGCGAGGTGCTCCACCGCGATGTTGTGGGTGGCGCTTCCGCACAGCACCGGCACGATGGTCCCCTGCGACACGCCTCCGAGAAGAGCGGCTATGACGTCGTTCTCGTCCAATTCCTCGCCCTCGAGGTACTTCTCCATGAGTTCGTCGCTGGACTCGGCCGCCCCCTCGATGACCTTGTCCCTGGCCTCCTGGACCTGGTCCGCCATATCGCCGGGGATCTCCACCTCTTGGGCCTTACCGTCCTCCGCGTAGGTGTAGGCCCTGTTGGCCACCAGGTCGATGACCCCCTTGAAGTCGTGTTCTTCGCCGATGGGGAGCTGGAAGGGGACCACACGGGACCCGTAGAGTTGCTGCAACTGGTCCAGGCAGCGCTGGAAACTGGCGTTCTCACGGTCCATCTTGTTTACGAAGACGACGCGCGGATAGCCGTATTTGTCCGCCATCTTCCAGATGAGTTCCGTCTGCACTTCCACGCCGGCCACGGCCGAGATCACGAAGACGGCGCCGTCTATCACCCGCAGAACCGAGGTGACCTCCCCGATGAAGTCGGCGAAACCGGGGGTATCAAGGAGGTTTATCTTGTAACCCTTCCACTCCATCACCAGCGGAGTAGCCCTCACCGAGATCCCCCGCTTCTGCTCGTCGGGATCGAAGTCGCTGGCGGTGTTGCCCTCGTCCACCCGGCCCATGCGCTTGATCACGCCGGCGTTGAACAGCATGGCCTCGGCCAGGGAGGTCTTTCCCGAGTCCCCGTGACCGAATAGGGCCACGTTGCGGATCTTCTCCATCTCGAACCTGTCCATGGAATTCCACGTTCCTTTCCTAGTCTCTGGATAACGCTAACTATTATATGCGCGCCACAGGCGGGAGGCCATAGCCTATTGGCCGCCTGGAAACGGGGGAGAAACAGGTGCAGGGCGCCACCATAGCAGGAAACCGGCGCCTTATGCCAGCAAAGGTTTTACCTGTTGAGAGGCCTTATTGGAGCCTGCCTTTCGGTTGCCTGAAAAAAAGGTGATATGCTATACTTCTGATGGAAAAGAGCGTGACAGGGAAGCCGAGTGGGCAAGTGCCCACTTTTTATTTGATGATGAGGTGGTACCATGTACGGCCAACCCTTGAAGGATATCGAGGCCAGGTTGGAGGAGGTCATAGACCCCCTTATGGAGGAGGCGGGGCTACGGCTGGTATCGGTAGATGTCGAGAGGCGGGGGAAGAAACTCGTGGTCACCGTATGCCTCGACCGCGAAGGTGGCATAGACGTTGATACCTGCGCGGAGATGAGCGAGGAGATAAGCCGCCACCTCGACGTAGAGGACATCTTCAGCGAGAGCTACAACCTGGAGGTGGAGTCGCCCGGACTGCAGCGTGTGCTGCGCAAGCCGCGCGAGTACCGCTGCTTCCTGGGCAGGGAGGTCGAAATAGTGCTGCGACAGACGTTCGAGGGAAGGCAGAAGATACGCGGCCGGCTGAAAAAGGCCGACGACGAGGGCATAACCGTGTTCACGGAAGGCGAGGAGATCGTCTTCCCCTACGAAGCCCTGAAGAAGACGCGGTTGTACTTCGATTCTCCCTGGTAGAGTCGGCGGATCGGGACGGAGGGAACGGGAGTGAACGTTGAATGGCTCGAGGCGCTCAGACAGATAGAGCGCGAGAAGGGCATAGACGCGGAGACCATCATACTGGCCCTGGAGGCGGCCCTGCTTTCCGCCTATAAGAAGAACTACGCGACGGAAGAAGAGGCCAGGGTCGAGGTCAACCGGGAGACCGGCTCCATACACGTCTTCGCCGAGGTGGAAAGCGAAACCGGAGAGGTGGCCGAGGAAGAGGTCACCCCGAGCAACTTCGGAAGGATAGCGGCACAGACCGCAAAGCAGGTCATCCTGCAACGCATCCGCGAGGCGGAGCGGGACCTCATGTTCGAGGAGTACCGGGAAAAGGCGGGGGACATAGTAACCGGGATCGTGCAGCAATCGGACGCGCGCTACACCCTGGTGGACCTGGGGAAGGTCGAGGCGCTGTTGCCGGTCTCCGAACAGATGTACGGCGAGAGGCCCCGGCATGGTATGCGGATAAAGGTATACATCGTGGAGGTCCGCAAGACCAGCAAGGGGCCGCAGATACTGGTATCTCGCACCCACCCCGGCCTGCTCAAACGCCTGTTCGAGCTGGAGGTCCCCGAGATAGCCGAGGGATACGTGGAGATTAAGGCGGTGGCCAGGGAACCCGGACACCGCTCCAAGATCGCCGTTCTCTCCCACGACCGAAACATAGACCCCGTGGGGGCCTGCGTGGGCGCCAGGGGTTCCCGGGTACGCATGGTGGTCAACGAGCTGAAGGGCGAAAAAGTGGACATCGTACCCTGGAGGGAGGACCCACGCGAGTTCGTCTCCAACGCGCTCAGCCCCGCCAAGGTCAAAGAAGTGCGGGTATATGAGGATGAAGAGCTCTCTGAGGTGATCGTGCCCGACAGCCAGCTGTCTCTGGCCATCGGAAAGGAAGGGCAGAACGCCCGCCTTGCGGCCAAGCTCACGGGGTGGAGGATAGACATAAAGAGCGAGTCCCAGGCCAGGGACGAGCGCGAGGGATACACCGCACACGTCGAGGAGGACGGGGTCGGCGTGGTCCTGGAGAAGGACCTCGAGGAGGTTGACGAAGGCGGGGCCGGGCGGGAGCCGCAGGGCGAAGAGCCCGCTGGAGGCGGGGACGCACCCATCGAGGATGGACCAGGGGAAGAAGAGGTTTAGCCCTGTTAACCAGAACGGAGTGTGAGGCCGAAAGCCTTTCAGAGACGGCGTGATTGATGTTTAATATGGCCTCAGAGAGGTCGAACGGGGAGTGAGTATGGCGGGAAAGAGAGTCCACCAGCTGGCCAAGGAACTGGGGATCTCCAGCAAGGAGTTGTTGGAGGTTCTGCACGCCATGGGCGAGGACATCCAGAACCCCCTCTCATCGATCAGCGAGGGAGTAGAGAAAGAAGCGGTCAAGCGGCTGGCCAAGCCGAGGGCGGAAAAGCCCAGAAAGAAAGCGGCGGCCAAGGAGAAACCGGACCATAAAGCGGAAACAGCGCCTCCGGAGGCGAAGAAGGCCGCA
>JBFLWJ010000001.1:332734-489535 GCA_040757835.1 Actinomycetota bacterium | reverse complement strand
GTCCGGCCTCGACATCACCCGGGCCAACCACGTTTGGGCTTCCGACATCACCTACCTGCCCATGAGCAAGGGCTTTTCCTACCTCGTGGCCATCATGGACTGGGCCAGCCGCAAGGTGCTTTCCTGGAGATGGCTGATTTGTAAGAAATCACAGAGAGACCTGGGGAGTAGAATAGGTCCAAGTATGGAAGCGGCATTGGCAGGATCATAGCAGGATCCCACAGGCGCTGAGTCTACAACGGCCTCGGATCCTTTTGTCACTGGCGGGGGTTATGATGTATCCACGTTCTCCTTGGGTGAGGGGACGGGGCGATAAACCCCGTCCCCAAGCCTCACCCCCGACAGGGCGATAATCCGCAAAGAAGAGAGGGGGATAGAATTGCCGGCGTCCAAGCGATGGGTGCTCATCGACGGCCACAGCCTGGCTTACCGGGCTTTCTACGCCTTGCCGCCCGACCTCGCCACCTCCTCGGGGCAGCTGACCAATGCCGTATACGGCTTCACCTCCATGCTCATCAAGGTAATGGAGGACCTCAAGCCCCAGGCGGTGATCGTGGCCTTCGACAAGGGGAGGCCGCATTTCCGCACCGAGAAGTTCGCCGAGTACAAGGCGCACCGCAAGCCCATGCCCGGCGAGCTGCGCGAGCAACTGGATATCATCCATGCCGTCCTGGAAGCCATGGACATCCCCTCCCTGGAGCAGGAGGGCTTCGAGGCCGACGACGTTCTGGCCACGCTAACGGAGGTTCTACCACGGGACGACGAGGTCTTCATCGTCACCTCTGACCGCGACGCCCTGCAACTGGTGGACGAGCGGGTCAAGGTGGTCACCAACCGCAAGGGCATCACCGACATCGTGATATATGACGCGGAAGCGGTGAAGGAGAAGTACGGCGTGGAGCCGGGCCAGATCGTGGATTACCTGGCGCTCAAGGGAGACACCTCCGACAATATCCCGGGCGTGCCGGGCATCGGCGAGAAGACCGCAGCCGCTCTCATCAAGGAGTACGGCAGCCTGGAAGCCGTATACGAGCATATAGAGGAGATAAAGGCCGGAAAGGCCAGGAAAGCCCTGGAGGAGAACCGCGAGAGCGCGGACATGAGCCGAGAACTCGCGACCATGCGGCGCGACGTCCCCGTGGAAGGCGGCGACACCGCAGAATGGGAGCTGCGGGCGTGGGACGAGGAAAAGGTGCGCCGCGTCTTCGATCCCCTGGAGTTCAGGAAGCTCTACGAGCGCCTGCTCGCCCTCAAGGCCCAGCTCTTTCCAGAGTCCGGTGCTACCTTGAAAACGGAGGAGACCGCCGGCTCATCCCGCAGCGACGTCGAGAGCGAAGCCGCCGCGGATGAGGCTTTACGCATCTGCGGCGATAGCGGTGAGGCCTTCCTCTACGGCCGCATCGAGGGCGAGGGCTATACGCGCGGACGCATGGAGGCGGTGAGCGTGGCCTGCGGGGGCGAGGTGTTCCGTTTCGGCCTCGGCGAGGCCGGGGGACGCAGGCTCTTCGGGACCTTCCTGGAAGGGCTCAACGCGGCTCCCGGCCTGCGCCTGAGCTGCTACCGCGGCAAGGACGTCATGGTGCAATGCGCCAGGCTCTACGGCACTTACCCCCGCTTCGATTTCGACATCGAGCTGGCCTCCTACCTGGTGGACCCCTCCGGCTCCAAGCATGACCTGGAGAGCGCCGCCATCCGCTACCTGCGCGCCCCCCTGCCCTCGGGGCCCTCGGGCCAGATGGACCTCCTGCAGGAGGAGGAAGCCATGGCCGATCAGGACGCGCGTTATGCCGCGGCGGTGGGGGAGATGGTGCCGCCGCTTGAAGCGGAGCTTAACGCCAGGGGACTGCGCCCGCTCTTCGAGGACGTGGAGATGCCGCTGCAGGAGGTCCTGGCGGAGATGGAGGTAAGGGGCATCCGCCTGGACACCGATATCCTTGCCGCCATGCAGGAGGAGTTGGAGGGCGAACTCTCCGGCCTGGAGAACAGGGCATACGAACTGGCGGGGGAGAGCTTCAACCTCAACTCGCCGCAGCAGCTCTCGCGCATCCTCTTCGAGGTCCTGGAGCTACCGCCGGTGAAACGCACCAAGACGGGGTTCGCGACGGATATCGGCGTCCTCACCGCCCTCTCCGACCTGCACCCCATAGCGGCCGTGCTGGTGCGCTACCGCGAGCTGTCGAAACTCCTCAACACCTACGTGTGCGCGCTCCCGAGGCTGGTCGACCCCGCCACCGGCAGGCTGCACGCCTGCTTCAACCAGGCGGTCACCGCCACCGGGCGACTGTCATCCAGCAACCCCAACCTCCAGAACATCCCCGTCCGCACGGAGCTGGGAAAGAACATCCGCAAGGCCTTCCTTCCCACCTCGCCGGACGGACTCATCCTCTCCGCGGATTACTCCCAGATCGAGCTGCGGGTGATGGCGCACCTCTCGGGCGACGAGGGCCTGCGCCGGGCCTTCGAGGAGGACCGGGACATCCACGCGTCCACCGCCTCGGAGGTCTTCGACGTCCCCTTCGAGGATGTTACGGCGGAGCAGCGCAGGCGGGCCAAGGCCATCAACTTCGGCATCATCTACGGCATCAGCCCCTTCGGCCTCTCCGAACAGCTGGGAATAGACCTGGAGGAGGCCGAGGCCTATATCGCGGAGTATTTCCGCGAGTTCCCGGGGGTGAGGGAGTTTTTGGACCGGCAGGTGGAGGAGGGGACCAGAAACGGCTATGTCACCACCATCCTGGGGCGCCGCCGCGAGATCCCCGAGCTGGCCGAGGGTAACGTGCGCCTGCGCCGCCTGGGGGAGCGGCTGGCCTTCAACACCCCCATCCAGGGCAGCGCGGCCGACATCATCAAGGTGGCCATGCTGCGCATCCACCGCCGCCTCGGGGACGAGGGACTCGCCTCGCGCATGATCCTGCAGGTCCACGACGAACTGGTCTGCGATGTGGAGAAGGCTGAGGAAGATAGGGTGCGTGAGATAGTGCGCCAAGAGATGGAGTCCGCCTGCGACCTCGACGTCCCCCTCAAGGTCGATATCGGCGTTGGTCCCTCCTGGTACGACGTCAAATAGGCTGTATGCCGTTTACGCCCCGCCCACGTTTCCATGACCCCCGGGCAAAAAACAACCCGGCATTCGTCGATGCGGATAATGGAAGAAGCCGGGCCCCGGATGGGACCCGGCTCCGCGGTCTTTCTTACTCTTCCAATGGCACGACGTGTGCGAGATCGGTCAAGGAGCCCGTGACCTCCTCCGGCCACTTCAGCTTCACCCGCATGCCCACGTGGACCTTCTCGGGTTCGATGCCCTCGAGGTTGCTCACGGTCATGGTGTCCGAGCCGTCGAAGACGATGCCCGCGAAGATCATCGGTTCGCCGGCCACCTCATCTTCCGAGATGCCCTCGTACGCCCAGGCTCCGGTGAAGGTGTAGGTGGTGATGGTGCCGGTGTCCTTTATCTCCACCCACTCGTCGGGGATGGAGAGGCAGCGGCAGTACGGCTTGGGCATGAAATAGACCAGCCCGCAGTTGGGGCACTTGTTGGCCAGCAGCTTGTGCTCCTTCATCATCGTATCAAAGGTCTTGCGGATGAGGGCGATGCTCTCCAGTTTCCACTCCCAGGTGGCCAGGTTCCAGCTTCCCTCGATGGCGATGGTCTCGTCTTTGTACTCCATGGCGCTACCTCCTCGGCTCATCCGACAGTACGGCGACCACGTTGAGGTTCACCGCTCCGCCCCAGCCGTGTGCCACGGCCTTGTGGACATCCTTCTGCACCTGACGCTCGCCGCACTTGCCCATGATCTGCAGGGCGCATTCCGCGATGCGCTCCATGGCCGAAGCGCCGATGGCGTTGGTGGAGATGACCCCGCCGGAGGGGCACACCGGCAGCTCCCCGTCCAGGTTCATGGAACCCGAGTCGAGGATGGACGGCGCCTCCCCCTCGTTGCAGAGGAGCAGCCGCTCGTAGAACATGAGCAGCTGGTGCGCGAAGGGAGCGTAGGGCTCCGCGAGGTCGATCTCGTTACGCGGGTCCTTGATGCCCGCGATCTCGTAGGCGCGCGCCGCCGCTATCCTGCAGCTCTCCTGCTCGCAGGGGTCGGCGTTGGTGGTGCCTGACCCGGAGATGCCCACCAGGGCGGCCTCGTCCGAGGCCGACGCGCAGGAGAGCACGTAAGCGGGCTTGTCCGTCAGCTTCCTGGCCTTCTCGCCGGTGGTGAAGAGCATGGCGCAGGCCCCGTCCGTGGCCGGGCAGACGTGCCCGAAGCGGATGGGGTACTGCAGCAGGGTGGTCTTGGCCACCTCCTCCGGCGTGAGGCCTGGCTGCTTCAGGTGCGAGTAGGGGTTGAGGGCGGCGTTGTTGCGGCACAATGCCGACACCTTGTCCAGGTGCTGCGTGGTGCAGCCGCTGCTCTTCATGTAGGCGGATGCCTGGTATACAGCCACGCCGACCGCGCCGCCCCCGAAAGCCGCTATGAAGCCGGGGTCGACGCCCAGTTGCAGCTGCGCCGCGGCGTCGGCTAGGGCGACGGTGTTGAGGCCCATGGTCGAGTTGCCGTCGGACTGCTTCTCGAAGGCGATGCACATCACCGTGTCGTACATCCCCGAGCCCACCAGGTAATAGCCTCCGTGTGCCACCGACCCTCCGGTGGTGCCGCCGGTGGTGATGCGAATCAATGGCTTCTTATAGGCGCCCCAGTGGCCGGCGCCCCACTCCTCCGGCATGTTAACGCCCTCGAATGCGGGCATGTTCCCTGTGGCGAAGGCGTCCACGTCACCGGGCTTGAGGCCGGCGTCCTCGTAGCATGCGCTAACCGCCTCCCACACCAGCTCAGCGATGTTGACGTCACGGCGTTTGCTGACGTGCTTGGAGAGGCCGACTCCCACTACCGCTACTTCGTTCTTCGCCATCTCACTCACCTCCCAGCACGTAGACGATGTTCTCCTGGGCGCATATCCCCGTCTGCCCGTGGGCGACGGCGGTCTTTACTCCCTTGACCTGGTGCTTGCCGGCATCGCCCCGTATCTGCATGGCCGCCTCGACGATACGGGCCAGGCCGGCGACGCAGGCCACGTTGGCGCCCGACGCGCCGCCGGAGGCGTTAACCGGCAGCTTACCGTCGAGTGCGGTGGCGCCGGAAGCGAAGAAGTCGCCGCCCTTGAGGGGTTCGCAGAAGCCCAGGGCCTCGTAAGCCATGAGTTCCTCGTGGGCGAAATACTCGTGCACCTCGGCCAGGTCGATCTGGGAGGCGGGGTCATCGATGCCCGCCTGCTTGTAGCAGGCCTCGGCGGCGAGCTTGAGCGAGCCCATGCTGTCGAGTGAATCGCGCTCCGTGAGGTAGGAGTCGTGGGACATGCCCACTCCCTTCACCCACACCGGGTCTTTCGCCTTTGCCGCGGCCTTCCCGGAGGCCAGCACCACGGCACAGGCTCCGTCGCAGAGGGGGGAGGCCATCAGCTCGGTGATAGGGGAGTAGAGGGGCCGCGAAGCCAGCACCTTCTTGGCGTCGGCCCCCTTGAGGGAGCGCAGCGCCAGGGGGTTGAGTGCGGCGTTTTCCAGGTTTTTCGCGGCAACGGCAGCTATCTGCTCCGCGCTCACGCCCGAGGCCGCCATGTAAGCCGAGGCCTGCAGGGCTGCCGCGGACACCTCGTTGAGGAGCCAGCGCTGGCGGTCGAAGGTGGGGTCGAGCAGCATGATCCCCGGCAGGTAAGTGCCGTAGACCGACGCCTGGCTCTCGCCCACCACCAGGGCGATGTCGTGGTCTCCGGAGAGGATGCGGGTGATGGCGTAGAGCATCGCGAAGGCCCCGTCCATCTCCACCTTGGACTCGTTCTTGCGCCAGGCTCCCGAGGGCTCCACCAGACGCATGTTGGAGATGGTGCGCCCGTCCAGGTAGTCGTTGTTGGCGGTGATCACCGTGTCCAGGTCCTCGCGCTTCAGGCCCGCTGCCTCTAGCGCCGCCTTGGTGACCTGCAGCACCTGCAGCTCACGGGAGGCGTCGGCATCGGCCGAGTATGGGGTCTGCGCATAGGCGATGATGGCTACGTCTTTATCCATGTCATCGCCTCCCTCATCCCAGCGGCCTGTAGGCCGCGAGCAGGTCCAGTACGTTCGCGGCCCCGGTGTCGATGACCGCCTCGACCTTCATGCCCACGGAGGCGTCCGCGCCCTCGACGCGCGCGGCGATGCAGGTGTCCGCCCCGTCGTGCTTGACCATGGCGATGACCTCGGGGGCCTCCAGGTCCACCAGGTCGCCGTTCTCGGCCACCTTCACGGAGGCCACGGTGCATGCCTGCACCGTCCCCGTGGGGGGCAGTTCCACCCAGTCCTCCGTCTTGGCGAAGCAGACCTCGCAGACCATGCGCGGAGGCAGGGACACACGGCCACATGCGGGACATTTCGAGCCCATGATCTTGCCCTCTTTCAGGCTGTCGTAGAAATACTCCATCCAGTTCCCGACCGACCAGTTGAACACCGGGTTGAGCGGGATGGATGCCCTGGGCACAGGGTTTTTCTTGGCTTTCGCACCCATCGGATCACTCCCTTCCTGAATACGTAGAACCCCTCCGTTTAGGCTGCCTGTTTGCCGGATGACGGATGGACGGAGAAACCTTCCGCCCGGCGCTGTAAACCATTCCCTTTTCGATCCGGTGCGCCCGCGAGGGCGTGGGTCCGGTTTTCTCCCCCATAGAGTATCTTGTAAAACCACGCCCCCGTCCACCTCTTTTTAAGGGCATGAAAACGCAGCTAGCTTATTAAGTTTTCGATGAAACACGCGTTGCCTTGCCGGGCCATTCCGGCGGTCACGACCGTCCCGTTCGCCCCACCCCCCCTCCGGCCGCTATCGGGGCTGTCCCGCCGGAGAATGCGTGTGCGGGGTATAAAACATGCTCCAGATCAGTTTAAGTCAGCGTAAGTCAAGGTGCATGACAGGTTAAGAAGTGCTAAAATATATCCGCTGTGCGCCTGTACCTTATTGAGGAGGGGCCGTGGCAAATAAAACATACTGGAGGAACGGAACGAATGCTGGACCAAACCGAACGAGAGTACGACCCTGTCAACCCCGCTGAGATCCCCGGACTGACCGCCCCACTGACCAACTTCGATTACTCCGAAGACGAAGTCCCCAACTACGACAAGACCATCAAGATCTTCTCGGAAGGCGACATCATCGCGGGTACCGTGGTCAAAGTGGACAAGGACGAGGTTCTCCTGGACATCGGATACAAATCCGAGGGGGTGATCCCGGCGCGGGAGCTGTCCATACGCTACGGCGTGAAGACCGAGGAAGTGGTGAAGGTAGGGGACGAGATCGACGCCCTTGTACTGCAGAAGGAGGACAAGGAGGGAAGGCTCATCCTCTCTAAGAAGCGGGCGCAGTACGAGCGCTCGTGGAACCAGCTCGAGAAGGGCATGCTCGAGAACGAGCCCATCGAGGGCGAGGTCATCGAGGTGGTGAAGGGAGGGCTGATCCTCGATATCGGCCTGCGCGGGTTCCTCCCCGCGTCCCTCATCGACGTGCACCGCGTCAAGGAGCTGCACTCCTTCCTGGGCGGCAGGCTTACCTGCAAGATCATCGAGATGGACCGCAACCGCAACAACGTGGTCCTCTCCCGCCGCGCCTTCCTGGAGGAGACTGCCTCCGAGCGCCGCAAGATCCTCCTGGACAACCTGGAGAAGGGAATGCGCGTGAGCGGCAAGGTATCGAGCATCGTGTCCTTCGGGGCCTTCGTGAACCTGGGCGGGATCGACGGACTCATCCATATCTCGGAGCTGTCGTGGTGCCACGTGGAGAAGCCAAGCGAGGTGCTCTCGGTAGGCGACGAGGTGGATGTGGAGATCCTCGAGGTGGACAAGGAGCGCGAGCGCATCTCCCTGAGCCTCAAGGCCTGCCAGGCAGACCCCTGGGAGCAGCTCTCCCGGGACGTGCAGGTGGGAGAAGTCATCAACGGCCTGGTGACCAAGCTGGTGCCCTTCGGGGCCTTCGTGCAGGTCAGGCCGGGCATCGAGGGACTCATCCACATCTCGGAGCTGTCGCGCCGCCACGTGGAGCAGCCCGACGAGGTCGTGGCGGTGAACCAGGAGATCGAGGTCAAGGTCATCGACATCGACATCGACCGCCGGCGAATCAGCCTCAGCCTCAAGCAGATCATGGGAGAGCTGGACGATGAGGAGTACTACGAGGCTCTCCCCGGGGATGAGGCCGCAGTGGAGGCGGCCGCCGAAGAGATAGTGGAGGCCGAGGCAGAGGCGGCCATTGAGGAGGCGCTCGAGGAGGCCGTGGTCGAGGCGGTGGAGGAAGCCGTGGTCACCGAGATCGCCGAGAACATCGAGGAAGAGATGGTCGCCGAGATCGTCCAGGAACTGGAGGACGCCAGCGGCGAGCCCGTCCCCGCGGAGGTCGTGGCAGAGATCGCGGAAGCCGTAGAGGAAGCGGTGGAAGAGGAGCTGACCGAGGCGGTCACCGAGGCCGTCGAGGAGGCCGTTGCCGCGGAGGTGGCCGAGGAGGTCCTTGAAGAGGCCGCCGCAGGGGAAGCGGTGGAGGCCGCAATCGAGGAAGCGACGGAAGTTGCCCCCGAGGAGTCCGACGAAGAGGAAGAGGAAGACCTCCCAGAGGGCAGCCTGGAGTCAATCATCCGGGACATGAAGAAGGAGAAGAAGTAGCGGCCGACGCCGCTTCTGGAGATATACAAAGGGGCATCTCGCATGCCCCTTTGTTTTTCATCGCTATACGCACTCCCCGCCAGAACATATAATATTGCGCGTCGGACCGGCCGGCCTGCGGCCGACCTCATCCCCTGCTGGCTCGCTTGCATGGAAGGTGGGTAACGTGTTCGTGGTGGCGTTGACGGGAGGGATAGCCAGCGGCAAGAGCAGCGTGGCGGAGATGCTGGCGGAGAGGGGCGCCTACGTGCTCTGCAGCGACCTCCTGGCGCGGGAGGTGGTGGAGAAAGGCAAGCCGGCCTGGCAGGATATCGTCGAGCACTTCGGAGAATCCGTTCTGGACGGGCGGGGGGAGATCGACCGCGCGAAACTGGCCGATATCGTCTTCTCCGACACGTCCGAGAGGTTATATCTCAACTCCGTCACCCATCCCCGTATCTTCCAGCTCATGTTCGAGCGCCTGCAGGCCCGGGACGCGGAGACCGGGGGGAAGGGCGTGGCGGTCCTTGACATCCCCCTGCTCGTGGACGTGAAAGCGGCGCGCATGTTCGACTTCACCCTGGTGGTGGACGCCTCCCCCGAGGTGCAGGTGGAACGCATCTTGAGGGACCGCGGCGGGACCCGCGAGGAAGCCCTGGCCCGCATCGGCGCCCAGGTCCCCAGGGAGGAGAGGCTGGCCTTCGCCGACTGTGTCATCCACAACGAGGGTGACCTGGATGAGCTGCGCCGCGAGGTGGACAGGGCATGGGAGGAGATATCGCGCAGGGCCGCGGCTGGATAAGGCCGGCGCATACGGGTACGGGGACTGAAAGGGAGGGCTAAAAGAGATGGCCAGGAGCAGACGGGGTTTCGAGTGGTTCGCGGACACCAGCAGGCACAAGGATACCATGTTCAAGATGGCCAACTGGCCGGTGCTGCGCTCCCTGCTCCCGCCCGTCCTGAAGGCGAGGGGCACCAGCGCCACCTTCATCCCCGTAAACGAAAGTATTGAGCACGCCGGCGGCACGCCCATGCCCATCTCGGTGGTGGACCATTTCATCAACCGGGCCGGACACCATGTGATCATAGATTTCTGCCCCTGCCGCCGCTCCTTTCAATGCAAGGACTTCCCCATCGACCGCGGATGCCTGTTCATCGGCGAGGGAGCGCGCGAGATCGCGCCGCACATCGGGAGGCGCGTCAGCAGGGAGGAGGCCCTCGCTTACCTGCACGAAGGCGCCGGGATGGGCCTTGTGCCGATGATCGGCAGGATCGATTTCGACGCGGTGATGACGGGGGTGAGCAAACCCGACCGCCTCATGACAATCTGCCAGTGCTGCCCCTGCTGCTGCCTGATCACCCCCCTCCACTATGCGCCGCGCGGCGTGCGCGATATCATCACGCGCCTGGAGGGTATAGAGGTGGCGGTCACCGCGGACTGCACGGCCTGCGGCGCCTGCGTAGACGCCTGTATCTTCCGCCAGATGAGGCTCGACGGAGGCAAGGCGGAGGTGGGAGAGGAGTGTAAGGGGTGCGGGCGCTGCGCCGCCGCCTGCCCGGAAAAGGCCGTACGCATCACCGTGAAAGACCCCGGTTATATAGAGGCATGCATCGAACGCATCAGCGCCAACGTGGACGTCGGATAGGCCCTGTCCGTCAGCCCCTGGCGCCCCGCTCCATGGCCTTGTCGCGCAGGGCCCCCTCGATCTCGGTGCTGTAGCGCTCGTAGACGGGACACCCGTACTGCAGGCAGAAACGCAACTCCTGGGAACACCTCGGCTGGTCGATCTGCCAGCATTCCAATCCACGCAGGTAGGCTTCGCACGCAAGGTACTGGCTGGCGGGACATCCCCTGAGCTTGCGGCAGTTATTCTGCACCGGCCCCTCGACCTCCTGACGGTAGCGCGTGATATTATTATCTCAGGGCTCGTGATGGGCCCTTTATTGAGTTAATGATAGCGACCGCGAGGAGGTAGAACAACCACCATGGCCAGCCGGGAGATAGATTTCGTCTTCTTTGACGCCGGGGAGACCCTGGTGCACCCCATGCCCTCCTTCCCCGAGCTCTTCATGCAGGTGTGCTCGGAGCACGGACTGGAGGTGGACCTGGACATCCTGCGCACGGCGACGCGTTCCCTAATGGCGGGGGTGGAAGAACGGCAGCGCCAGGGTTATACCTTCTCCAACGAGAGCAGCAAGTCGCGCCGCTTCTGGCTTGACTTCTACGGCGGCCTGGTGCGCGAGATGGGCTACGAGCAGGGTGACGGAGCGCTCCCCCTGGCCCTCTACGACACCTTCTCCCTGCCAGCCAACTACGGCGCATACCACGACGCCCTCGAGACCCTGCGGGAGCTGCGCCGGCGCGGCTTGCGCATGGGCCTCATCTCCAACTTCGAGCCCTGGCTGGAGGACCTACTGGACGACCTGGGCCTGCTCGAATACCTCGAGGTGCTGGTGATATCGGGCAAGGAGGACTACGAGAAACCCCACCCGCGCATCTACGAGCTGGCGCTTGAGCGGGGAGGTGTCCCGCCGCGACGCGCCCTGCACGTGGGCGACTCGCCCATCTCCGACTACGACGGAGCCCGCGAGGCGGGCATGCGGGCCGTGCTCCTCGACCGCTGGGGCCGTTTCCCCGATTTCCCGGGAGAATCGGTCCGCGACCTGAGGGAGCTTCCTGGACTGCTGGACTGAGGTGGACGCGACATGGGCGACTTCCGCATCAACGATGAACTCTCGCCCCGCGGCGACCAGCCGGCGGCCATCGCCGCCCTGGCGGAGGGACTGAGGGAGGGCGAGCGCTACCAGACCCTGCTCGGGGTGACAGGCTCGGGCAAGACCTTCACCATGGCCCACGTCATAAACGCGGTGCGCCGGCCGGCCCTGGTCATCGCCCCCAATAAGACCCTGGCGGCGCAGCTCGTGGGCGAGTTCCGCGAGCTCTTTCCGGACAACGCCGTTGAGTACTTCGTCAGTTACTACGACTATTACCAGCCCGAGGCCTATGTGCCGCAGTCGGACACCTACATCGAGAAGGACACCTCCATCAACGAGGACATCGACCGCTTGCGCCACCGCGCCACCTCGGCCCTGCTCTCGCGCGAGGACGTCATCGTGGTGGCCTCCGTCTCCTGCATCTACGGCCTGGGCAGCCCCCAGGAGTACCTGCGTCACGTCCTGCTGCTGCATCGCGGAAAGGAATACGACCTGCGAGAGGTGCTGCGGCAGCTGGTGGACATGCAGTACGAGAGGAACGAGTACGAGATCTCACGGGGGCGCTTCCGCCTCAAGGGCGATACCCTGGAGATATATCCCAGTTACGAGGAGAGGGTCATCCGGGCCGAGTTCTACGGGGACGAGCTGGACCGCCTCACGGTCATCGACCCCGTCAGCGGCGAGGTCATAACCCGCGAGGAGCACCTGGCGGTCTATCCGGCCACCCATTACCTCACCAGCCCCGAGAACCTGGAGCGGGCGCTGGTCTCGATACGGGCTGAACTCACGGACCGCCTGGCGGAGCTGGAGGGAGAGGGGAGACTACTGGAGTCGCAACGGCTGCTGCAGCGCACCACCTACGACCTTGAGATGCTGCGGGAGATGGGGTACTGCTCCGGGGTGGAGAACTACTCCCGGCACCTCGACGGCAGGCGGCCGGGGGAACCGCCCCACACCCTGCTCGACTTCTTCCCCGACGACTACCTGGTGTTCATCGACGAGTCGCACATAACCATCCCCCAGCTCCACGCCATGTACGAGGGGGACCGCTCGCGCAAGAGCACCCTGGTGGAGTACGGCTTCCGCCTGCCCTCGGCCCTGGACAACCGCCCCCTCAAGTTCGAGGAGTTCATCGAGCGCGCCGGGCGCATGGTCTGCGTCAGCGCCACCCCGGGTCCCTGGGAGCTGGAAGTCTCCAGCCGGGTGGTGGAGCAGATCATCCGCCCCACCGGCCTGGTCGACCCGGAGCTGGTGGTGCGGCCGGCCCAGGGGCAGATAGACGACCTCATCGGCGAGGTGCGGGGACGCGTCGAGGCGGGGGAGAGGACCCTGGTCACCACCCTGACCAAGCGCATGGCCGAGGACCTCACCGACTACCTGCTGGAGATGGGCCTGCGCGTGCGCTACCTGCACTCCGAGATAGACACCCTGGACCGCGTGGAAATAATCCGCGACCTGCGCACGGGCGAGTTCGACGTGCTAGTGGGTATCAACCTGCTGCGTGAGGGGCTGGACCTGCCCGAGGTCTCCCTGGTGGCCATCCTCGACGCGGACAAAGAGGGCTTCCTGCGTAACGAGCGCTCGCTCATCCAGACCATCGGGCGGGCCTCCCGGAACGTCAACGGGCAGGTGATCATGTACGCCTCGCAGGTGACCGAGTCAATGGCCCGGGCCATCGAGGAGACCGAGCGCCGCCGCCGGTTGCAGGTGGACTTCAACCGAGAGCACGACATCAACCCTCAAACCGTCCGCAAACGGGTGAGCGATATAATGGACATGGTGCTCCTCCCCGACGAGAACGCACCCTACGGGGTGAAACGGCGGGAGCGGGAGGAGATGCCCGCAGTCGACATAGAGAGGCTCATCCTCGGCCTGGAGGAAGAGATGAGGCTGGCCTCGGATGAACTGCGCTTCGAGTACGCGGCGCGCCTGCGCGACGAGATCGCCGACCTCAGGAAGAGGCTGCGCCGCCAGGGCGTGCGGGAGGACCATGGACTGGATAACGGTTAGAGGGGCGCGCGAGCACAACCTGAAGAACGTCGACCTCAAGCTGCCCCGGGACAAGCTCATCGTCATGACCGGGCTATCGGGCAGCGGCAAGTCATCCCTTGCCTTCGACACCATCTACGCCGAGGGGCAGCGGCGGTACGTGGAAAGCCTCTCCGCTTACGCCCGCCAGTTCCTGGGGCAGATGGACAAGCCGGACGTGGACCATATCGACGGCCTCTCCCCGGCCATCTCCATCGACCAGAAGAGCGCCACCCGCAACCCGCGCTCCACGGTGGGGACCATCACCGAGGTGCACGACTACCTGAGGCTGCTCTACTCGCGTATCGGCAAGGCCCACTGCCCCTCGTGCGGAAAGCCCATCGAACGCCAGACATCACAGCAGATCATCGCGAGGGTGGGGGAGATGGAGGACGGCACCCGCCTCTCCATCCTCGCCCCGGTGGTGCGGGGGCGCAAAGGGGAATACTCCCGCCTGCTCTCGGAGGTGCGCCGCAAGGGATTCGCGCGGGCGCGGGTGGACGGGGAGTTGCTGGACCTTGAAGACGACATCAGGCTGGAGCGCTATCAGCGCCACGACATCGAGGTGGTGGTTGACCGCCTGGTGATCAAGGAGGGGGTGCGCCGCCGCCTGGCCGATAGCCTGGAGACCGCCCTGAACCTGGGAGAGGGCATGGTCATCGTGGCGGTGGACGGAGACGGTGACCGCTACTTCAGCGAGCATTTCTCCTGCCCGGAGTGCGATGTCTCCCTGCCCGAGCTGGAGCCACGCATGTTCTCGTTCAACAGCCCTTACGGGGCCTGCCCGGAGTGCAGCGGCCTGGGTTTCCTGCAGGTCATAGACCCCGAGCTGGTGGTGCCCAACCCGGAACTGAGCCTGGAGGAGGGCGCGGTGGTGCCCTGGCCCGGCAGCTCCTCCTTCTCATACCGGCTCATAGAGGCGCTGGCTGACAAGTACGAGTTCGCCATGACCACTCCCTTCAAGGACCTCCCGGAGGAGGTGAGGGAGAAGATCCTCTACGGCACCGGCAGCGAGAAGGTCTACGTGCGCTACCGCAACCGGCGCGGCCGCATCCGCTCTTACTTCACCGACTTCGAGGGCATCGTCAACTGGCTGGAGCGGCGCTACGAGGAGACGGAATCGGAATACTCCCGCTCCCGCATAGCCCAGTTCATGAGCGTGCGCCCCTGCCCGGCCTGCGGCGGGGCGCGCCTGAAACCGTCCAGCCTGGCGGTGACGATTGGCGGCCTCAACATCCACCAGCTCTCGGAGCTGTCCATACGCGATGGCACCGCTTTCCTCGCGGATTTGCCCCTCACCGCGACCGAAGAGGCCATCGCGCGGCGCATCCTCAAGGAGCTGTCGTCGCGCCTGGGCTTCCTGGTCGACGTGGGGCTGGACTACCTCTCGCTGGACCGCGCCGCCGCCACCCTGGCCGGGGGGGAGGCCCAGCGCATCCGCCTCGCCACCCAGATCGGCTCGGGGCTGGTGGGGGTGCTCTATATATTGGACGAGCCCTCAATCGGGCTGCACCAGCGCGACAACCGCCGCCTCATCTCCACCCTGGAGGAATTGCGGGACATGGGCAACACCCTCATCGTGGTGGAGCACGACGAGGCCACCATCCGGGCCGCGGACTGGCTGGTGGATATCGGCCCGGGAGCGGGAGAGCACGGCGGCAAGATCGTCTATACCGGCCCCCTCGACGGCCTGCTCAAGCGCCACAAGTCCATAACCGCCCAGTACCTGCGCGGCGACAAGAGCATCGCCATGCCGAACCGCCGCCGCGCGCCGCAGGGCCGCAGCCTGGTGGTGAGGGGGGCGGAGGAGCACAACCTCAAGGGCATCGACGTGGAGGTGCCCCTGGGGATGCTGGTATGCGTGACCGGGGTCTCAGGTTCCGGCAAGAGCACCCTGGTGCACGACGTGCTCTTCCGCGGGCTGGCGCGCCGCCTCTACCATTCCCGCGTCCCTCCGGGGAAGCACGCGGGCATCGACGGCATCGAGCACATCGACAAGATCATCAACATCGACCAGAGCCCCATAGGGCGCACGCCGCGCTCCAACCCCGCCACCTATACCGGCGTCTTCGATTCCATCCGTGCCCTCTTCGCGGATACGGTGGAGGCCCGCGTGCGCGGATACAAACCGGGGCGTTTCAGTTTCAACGTGCGGGGGGGCAGGTGCGAGTCCTGCCGCGGCGACGGCACCATCAAGATAGAGATGCACTTCCTTCCGGATGTTTTCATCCCCTGCGAGGTGTGCAAGGGCAAGCGTTACAACGACGAGACCCTGGAGGTGGCCTACAAGGGGCGCAACATAAGCGAGGTACTGGACATGTCGGTGGAAGAGGCCCTGGACTTCTTCTCCGCCATCCCGCCCATCCGCCGCAAGCTGCAGACCCTGAACGACGTTGGCCTGGGCTACATCAAGCTGGGGCAGCCCGCTCCCACCCTCTCGGGGGGAGAGGCTCAGAGGGTAAAGCTCTCCTCCGAGCTGAACAAGCGGGCCACGGGAAAGACCCTTTACATGCTGGACGAGCCCACCACCGGCCTGCACTTCGACGATATCGACAAGCTCCTGGCCATGCTGCAGGGGCTGGTGGGTTCCGGCAACACCGTGCTCATCATCGAGCACAACCTGGACGTCATTAAGTGCGCCGACTGGATCATCGACCTGGGCCCGGAGGGGGGAGGAGAGGGCGGCTACCTGGTGGCTGCGGGCACGCCCGAGGACATCGCGGCAACGCCCTCCTCGTACACCGGCGAATACCTGCGCCCCCTGTTGCGGCGGGGCCGCGCCGCGTCCGCGAGGTGAGGGAAATGGGAGACGCCAGGAAAAAGGCCGCGGCCCTTCCCGATACGCCGGGAGTCTATCTCTTCACGGACGCGGAGGGAAACATCATCTATGTGGGCAAGGCTGCGTCGCTGCGCAAGCGCGTATGCTCCTATTTCCAGGGCCGCGAAGCCTCTAACCCGCGCCTGGCGCGGCTGCGGGAGAGCATCGCCGACCTGGACTTCATAGCCTGCGCGGGCGAGGTGGAGGCGCTCATCCTCGAGGCCAACCTCATCAAGCGCTACCACCCCGTCTATAATATCGAGTTCCGTGACGACAAGAGCTACCCCTATATGGCCGTGTGCACCACGGACGCCTTTCCCCGCGTGATGTTCGTGCGCGGCAAGAGGCGGTCCGATACCCTCTACTTCGGCCCCTTCGCCCATGCCGGAGCGGTGCGCGAGACCATCGCCACCCTGCGCAAGGTGTTCCCGTTCCGCGCCTGCCGGGGCCGTGAACCGGGCAAGACCACTGGCTCGCCGTGCCTCGACTACCACATCCGTCTATGTTCGGGACCGTGCGTAGGGGCTGTCTCCCGGGACGAATACCGGCGCATCATCGACGGGGTGGTGCGGTTCATGGAAGGGGGACACGAGGCCATCCTCGATGAGCTTGAGCTGCGCATGCGCGAGGAGGCCGCCAGGCAGGAATACGAGCTGGCCGCTCGCACCCGCGACCGTATAGCAGCACTCAACCGCCTCCTGGAGCGCCAGCAGGCCTATGTCATCGGCGAGGGCGACCAGGACATCATCGCCGCCCACGCAGGCGCCCTCGACGCCTGCGTCACGGTCTTCTTCGTGCGAGGCGGGAAGATCCTAGGCAAGCAAGACCTCTATTCCACCCTCCCGGCGGGACAGGACGAGACGGAGATCATGGCCGCCTTCCTGCCACAGTTCTATGCCGGAGCCTCCTTTATCCCGCGCGAGGTCATCCTGTCCCATTCTCCCGGAGGGGAGGAGAGCAAGCTCCTGGAGGAGTGGCTGAGCAGCCGGGAGGGCCGCAAGGTGCGCGTGTTGGTGCCGCAGCGTGGCCGCAAGCGAGCCCTGGTGGAGGCGGTATCCGAGAACGCCCGGCTCTCCCTCGAGGTGCACCTGGCCAAGCAGGCGAGCGACCTGGGCTGGATATCCCGTGCGGCAAGCGGCATCCAGGATGGCCTGGGGCTGAGCCGCGCACCCTACCGCATCGAGTGCTACGACATATCCAACCTGGGCGCGGACGACGCCGTGGGCTCCATGGTGGTTTACGAGGGCGGGATGCCGGCGCGCAAGGACTTCCGTCGTTTCCGCATCAGGGGAGTGGCGGGCCAGAACGACGTGGCAATGATCGAGGAGGTGCTCGTGCGCCGATTGTCCAAGCTCGCCGACGCCGCCGGGGCGGGCGCGCCGCCCGCCGCCGTCCGCCTTGATTCCTTCCACAAGAGACCAGACCTGATCCTCATCGACGGCGGAGAGGCGCAGCTGGCAGCGGCGCTGAAGGCGCTGCAGGTAGCGGGTTTCTGGGAGATCGAGGCTGCCGCCATCGCAAAACGCATGGAGGAGGTCTACCGCCCCGGCGCCAGGCAGCCGGTGCGACTGCCGCGGGATTCAGAGGCCCTCCACCTGCTGCAGCGCATCCGCGACGACGCCCACCGCTATGCCCTCGACTACCACCGCCAGCAGAGGTCGCAGCGCACGCGCCGCTCGCTTCTGGACGACGTCCCCGGCGTAGGGCCGAAGCGCAAGGCCGCCCTGCTGCGCCACTACCGCAGTATCGCCCGCATGTCCGAGGCCTCCCTGGAGGAGCTGCGTGCCCTCTCCTTTCTGGACGTTCGCGTCGCGGACAACCTCTACCGCGCCCTGCACGCGCCAGTGGAGCAGCACGAAGGCAAAGACGTCACCGGACAGACAGAAACATGAGAGAGCGAGGTGAGAGACATGAATGAACCCCTCTATTACCCGGTCAACACCCCCCTGGGAGAGATGCGCGTCTTCGTGCAGGACGGAAGGCCCGTCTTCTTGACCCTGCCGGGAGCGGACGAGGGCGGAGAGGCGGCACCCGGGCCGGTACCGGCGGAGGTGGCCAGACTGCTCGACGCGGTTGCCGCTTTCTTCCAGGGGAGTGAGGTGTCTGAGGCCTATGCCGTGGCCCTCATAGAGACCATCGCGGCCACGCCCTTCGAGCGGGACGTGCTCGCCGAGGTGGCGCGCATCCCGCGCGGCGAGACCCGCTCCTACGGCGATATAGCTGAGCTGGCCGGCCATCCCCGCGCGGCGCGTGCCGTGGGCAACGTCATGCACGGCAACCCCTTTCCCATCGTCATCCCCTGCCACCGCGTGGTCAAGGGCGACGGAAGCTTGGGGGGATACGGAGGGGCGGAGGAGACCAAGGCATGGCTGCTTCGCTTCGAGGGCGCCAGCCCGCGATGTTGAGATGCCGCGGGCCGGGACACCTCCGGTTAAAGTGTGGTATTGCCGGATACCCCCTCCGTGCCGATAGATACTATAATTGACCTGGTCGGCAAGGTCGGCAGGAGGCGCTGGGAGATGGAGATAACCATCATCACCGGTCTGTCCGGGGCGGGGAAGTCCGTCGCCATCAAGAGCATGGAGGACCTCGGTTACTTCTGCGTGGACAACCTGCCACCGCTGCTGCTCCTGAAGATGGTGGAGCTGGGCTCCCAGAGCGAGAGCGGCATCGATCACCTCGCCGTGGGCATAGACGTGCGCGGGGGCGAGTTCTTCGAGGACCTTAGCGAATCCATGGACGAGCTGAACCGCGGCGGCGTGCCCTACAACATCGTCTTCCTGGAGGCCGACGACGAGACGCTGATCAAACGCTTCAAGGAGTCCCGCCGCTCCCACCCCATCCCTTCACAGGGCGGCATAACCGCGAGCATCGCCAGGGAGCGCGAGCTGTTGCAGGCGCTGCGCGGGAGGGCCGACATCGTCATCGATACCAGCCGCATCAGCGTGCACCAGCTGCGCGAGCAGCTCATGAACCAGTACCGCTCCGAGGGCGACTCGCTGCTGCTGGAGATCAGCCTAGTCTCCTTCGGTTACAAGTTCGGTCTGCCCCTCGACGCCGACATGGTCTTCGACGTGCGTTTTCTTCCCAACCCTTACTGGGTGGACGAGCTGCGCGAACTCGACGGCAGCGACATGCGGGTCAGGGAACATGTCATGGCTTCCGAGGAGAGCGAGGAGTTCCTGGACCGGGTGGAGGGGCTCGTCCAGTTCCTCAAGGACAAGTTCCGGCGTGAGGGGAGGCGCTATATCACCCTGGCCATGGGCTGCACCGGTGGCCAGCACCGTTCCGTGGTCCTGGTGGAGGAACTCGCGGCCAGGCTCGAGTCCGGAGGCTGGACGGTGAACGTGCGCCACCGCGACATGCACCGCAGGTGAGGAATGGCATTTACCACCGGGGTCAAGGACGAGCTGGCGCGCCTGGTACCGGCGCGCCGCTGCTGCCGCATGGCGGAGCTCTCGGCCCTTTTCCACCTGGAAGGGGCCCTCCACCTCACCGCGCCCCACCGCCTCGGACTGCATACGGAGAGCGAGAACGCGGCGGTGGCGAGGAAGATGTTCTCCTATCTGAAGGAGCTTTTCGCCGTCTCGCCGGAACTGAGGGTGGAGAAGGCTCCGCGCCTGCGCGGCCACAACTGCTACATCCTCTACCTCGAGGACGGCGAGGGCTCAACCCGGATCCTGAGCGAACTGGGACTGCTCGACGGCTCGCTACGCCCCGTCCTGGGCGTGCCCGCGTGGCTCACGCGCCGGCACTGCTGCGGCATCGCCTACCTGCGCGGGGCGTTCCTGGGGGGAGGTTACGTGAGCCGTCCCGAGCAGCCGGCCCACCTGGAGATCAACGTGCAGCACTACGAGATGGCGGAGGGGCTCAGGGATCTCGCCTCCAGGTACGGCATCGACCTGCACCTGGGCAGAAAGAAACGGCTTTACACCGCCTACGGCAAGAACCGCGGCGACCAGGTGGACCTCCTGGCGCTGCTTGGGGCCCACGACGCGGTGCTGCGACTCCAGAGCGAGTCGGTGGTGAGGGAGGTCAGGGAGAGGGTGAACCGGCGCGTGAACAGCGAGACGGCCAACCTGGAACGCAGCGTTGACGCCGCCCAGAGGCAACTGCGGGACATACGCGCGGTCGCCGACGGCCCCGGCCTGGCCAGCCTGCCCTCATCCCTCCGGGAGATCGCCGAGGTCCGCTTGCGTTACCCTGAAGCCAGCCTGCAGGAGTTGGGAGACCGCCTGCAGCCGCCGCTGACGAAATCCGCCGTCTACCACCGCCTTCTGCGCATAAGGCGTATCGCCTCCGCCATCGGCTGAACCAGATTTCCGCCGGCGCCGTGGTTTATCGCGGCGCGTTTTTGCTTATAATGTCTTTTGGAGTATGCACGGACCAGACGATGGACGGAGATGTCGTGGGATCGAAGGAGGTATCGAGATGGCGGTCAAGGTAGGGATAAACGGTTTCGGGAGGATCGGAAGGCTTTTTCTGCGGGCGGCCGCATCGCGAGACGTGGACATAGTTGCCATAAACGACCTGACGGACAACGCCACCCTGGCGCACCTCCTCAAGTATGACACCATGTTCGGCAGGTACGCGGGCACCGTGGAGGCGAAGGAAGACGCGCTGGTAGTGGACGGTAAGGACATCAAGGCCTTCGCGGAGAAGGACCCCGCGGCTCTGCCCTGGAAGGACCTGGGTGTCGATGTGGTCATCGAGGCCACGGGGGTGTTCACGGCCCGCGAAGGCGCCGCCAAGCACCTGGAAGCGGGCGCGTCCAAGGTGGTCATCACCGCCCCCGCCACCGATCCCGACATCACCATCGTCATGGGCGTCAACAGCGACCAGTACGACGCCTCCAGGCACGATGTCATCAGCAACGCCTCCTGCACCACCAACTGCCTGGCCCCCGTGGTCAAGGTGCTGGTGGATAACTTCGGCGTGGAGATGGGCTACATGACCACGGTACACGCCTACACCAACGACCAGCGCATCCTGGACTTCCCCCATAAAGACCTGCGCCGCGCGCGGGCGGCAGCCGGCAACATCATCCCCACTTCCACCGGCGCCGCCAAGGCCATCGGCCTGGTGATACCAGAGCTGAAGGGGAAACTGGACGGCATCGCCATGCGCGTACCGGTGATGGACGGCAGCGTGGTCGACCTGGTCGCGGTGCTCGCTAAGGAAGTCAGCCACGCCGATATCAACGCCGCGGTCAAGGCCGGCGCCGAGGGCGCGCTCAAGGGCGTGCTCGAGTACACCGAGGACCCCATCGTCTCTTCCGACGTAGTAGGGAACCCCTCCTCATCGGTCTTCGACGCCAAGTCCACCATGACCATGGGAAAGATGTGCAAGGTGGTCTCCTGGTACGACAACGAGTGGGGCTTCTCCAACCGCCTGGTGGACCTGCTGGACATCCTGCTCCCGTAGACGGTAAGGCTCATGGCGAAAAAAACCGTAAGGGACATCGACGTCTCCGGTAAACGGGTCCTGGTGCGTGTCGATTTCAACGTACCCCTTGACGAGGGCGGCGTGGTATCCGACGACACCCGCATCCGAGCCTCCCTGCCCACCCTGCGGTATCTCCTAGACCATGGCGCCTCCCTGGTGGTCATGTCGCACCTGGGGCGGCCCAAGGGTAAGGTGGTGGATTCCATGCGCCTCGCGCCGGTGGCGGCGCGCCTCAGCGAGCTGCTGGCCACCCCGGTAGGCATGGCAGACGCGGTGGTCGGAGACGCAGTTGAAAAGGCCTGCGCGGCCCTGGCTCCCGGTGATGTCTTCCTCCTGGAGAACCTGCGCTTCGAGCCGGGCGAGGAGGGCAACGACCCCGCTTTCGCCGACGCCCTCGCCCGCCTCGGCGAGGTCTACGTAAACGACGCCTTCGGGGCTGCCCACCGAGCCCACGCCTCCGTGACCGGCGTAGCCAAGCGGCTGCCGGCCGTGGCGGGACTGCTCATGGAGAAAGAGATAACCGCCCTGCAGGGGTTGCTCTCTGACCCCGAACGCCCCTTCGTAGCCGTCCTGGGCGGGAGCAAGATATCCGACAAGCTCAAGGTGATCGGCAGGTTCCAGGAGCTGGTGGACACCCTGCTCATCGGGGGTGGGATGTGTTTTACCATCTTCAAGTCGCGGGGGATGGAGATAGGCAGTTCGCTGTGCGAGGACGAGCTGCTGCCCGAGGTCGGCGAGGTCATGGCGTCGGCGGGCGGCAGGGCCGAGATACTGCTCCCTACCGACCTCGTGGTCGCCTCGGGGTTCAAGGAAGACGCCGAGAGCCGCGTCGTCGACGCCTTGGACATCCCCGGAGGCTGGATGGGCCTGGACATCGGGCCGATCACGATCTCGGAGTACAGCAAGGTCATCTCGGGGGCCAGGACCATATTCTGGAACGGGCCTATGGGTGTCTTCGAGTGGGACCGCTTCTCCGCTGGGACGCGGGCCGTGGCAGAGGCCATCGCCGCTTCCGGGGCGGTAAAGGTGGCCGGCGGGGGAGACACCATAGCAGCCATCGAGAAGTATGGCCTTGCGGATAAGTTCACCCATATCTCGACCGGAGGCGGCGCCTCCATGGAGTTCCTGGAGGGCAAAGTCCTGCCGGGAGTCGGAGTACTGCAGGACGCTTGAGCTTAGGGGGTATGAAGATGAGGAAGCCGCTCATCGCCGGTAACTGGAAGATGTACAAGAACAACGCGGAGGCCCTGGAGCTGGTGCGCGAACTCGTTCCCATGGTGGCCGAGAGAGAGGACGTGGAGGTGGCCGTATGCCCTCCCTTCACCGCTCTTGCTGACATCTCACGCCTCCTGGGCGAACTTGGTAGCTCCATCAGCCTCGGAGCGCAGGACGTATATCCTCAGAGCGAGGGCGCTTTCACCGGAGAGATAGCCCCATCCATGCTCAAAGGCCTGGGGGTCGCCTATGTCATCGTGGGTCACTCAGAGCGGCGCGAGATAATCGGTGAAAGCGACGATTTCGTCGCGGCCAAGGTCCGCGCCGTCCTCGACGCCGCCATGGTCCCCATCCTCTGCGTAGGGGAGACCCTCGAGGAGAGAGAAGCCGGCGGGGCCGCGGCCAAGGTGGAAGGCCAGCTGGAGGCGGACCTCGCGGACGTGGATGAGGGCGAGGTCGCGGGTATGGTCGTAGCCTACGAGCCCATCTGGGCCATAGGCACCGGCAAGACGGCCACGCCGGACGACGCCCAGGAGATGTGCGCTTTCATACGGAAGTGGGTCGCCGGTTCATACGGTAAGGATGCAGCCGCGTCGCTGCGCATACTCTACGGAGGAAGCGTCAAGCCGGACAACGCCGCAGAGCTCATGGCCATGGAGGACATCGACGGCGCCCTGGTCGGAGGCGCCAGCCTCAAGGCGTCCGATTTCGCCGCCATCGCCCACAACGCGACCTGAGAAACGGGCTCTCCGTTTGGGGGTCAGGTCTTGTTTCTTGCTTTCTTGAAGCCCGGGTCGAGGTAGCAGCCTTTGGTGGAATGCAACAAACAAGAAGCCTGACCCATCCCCCGCGCCGAGTATGCTACAATATCTCACTGTAGAAGGAGGTATCGAGTACCGTGGATATCCTGAAGTATGTAGTGCTGGCGTTTTTCTTCATATCCAGCATGTCAATGATCGTTTTCGTGCTGCTGCACTCCGGCAAGGGTGGCGGGATGTCGAGCCTCTTCGGCGGCGCCTCCATGGGCGGGGCGGCCGGCACGCAGATCGTGCAGAAGAACCTCGACCGCCTGACCATCGTCAGTGCTGCGACCTTCGTCATCTCCACTATCCTGCTGATATTCATATACAAATAGCCCTGCAGACGGCCTTCACGGCGTTCTTCGACTGATCCATCCAAGAGATAGCGGGCCCGTGAAGTTGTATAATTATGCGGTTAGAGACGAGCGCCCGCGGTCCGTACCGGAAGAGATGCAGAGAGGAAAGGAGTGGAAGTGTCCAAACGCCACCTGTTCACTTCGGAATCAGTCACCGAGGGACACCCGGACAAGATAGCCGATCAGATCTCTGATGCCATACTCGACGAGGTCTACAGGGACGACCCCTTTGGAAGGGTCGCCGTCGAGACCCTGGTGACCACGGGCCTGGTGGTCGTAGCGGGGGAGATGACCACCTCGACCTACGTGGACATACCCAACACGGCCAGGAAGACCATCGAGGAGATCGGGTACACGCGCGCCAAGTACGGTTTCGACTACGAGACCTGCGGGGTCATAGTCTCCATCGATCCCCAGTCCTCCGATATCGCCCAAGGCGTCGACCACGCCATGGAGGAGCGCATGGGAGAGGTCGAGGACGACATGCTGGACTCACTTGGGGCCGGGGACCAGGGGATGATGTTCGGCTACGCGTGCAACGAGACCGAGGAGCTCATGCCCATGCCCATCCTCCTTGCGCACAAGCTCTGCCACCGCCTCTCCGAGGTGAGGAAGGCGGGTATCCTCCCTTACCTGAGGCCGGACGGCAAGAGCCAGGTGACGGTGGAATATGAGGACGACAGGCCGGTGAGGATCGACACCGTGCTGCTTTCTTCGCAGCACCGCCCAAACGTGGACATCGAGGAGTTAATGAAACCTGACTTCATCGAGCATGTCATCCACCCGGTCCTGCCACCGGAGATGTACGACCGCAGCCTGCGCGTACTGGTCAACCCCACCGGCAAGTTCGTGACCGGGGGGCCCATGGGCGATACCGGACTCACCGGGCGCAAGATCATCGTGGACACCTACGGGGGGATGGCCCGCCATGGTGGCGGCTGCTTCTCGGGCAAAGACCCCACCAAGGTTGACCGTTCGGCGGCCTACGCCGCGCGCTACGTGGCCAAGAACGTGGTAGCGGCCGGGCTGGCCGACCGTTTCGAGGTACAGCTTGCTTACGCCATCGGCGTGGCCCACCCCGTATCGGTGATGGTCGAGGCCTTCGGGACCGAGAAGGTCGACCTGGTCACCATCGAGGCCCTCATCCGCGAGCACTTCGACCTGCGTCCCGCGGCCATCATCAGGGACCTGCGACTGCGCCAGCCCATCTACAAGAAGACCGCTGCATACGGGCATTTCGGGCGCCTGGACAAGGACTTCACCTGGGAGCATACGGACAAGGCGGAGGCGCTGCGTAGCGAGGCGGGCCTGTAAGGGCCCGGGCGCGGGTCAGCGGGCACGAGCCGGACACAAAGCGCCAGCGTCGGGAGGTTTGAACAATGGCGGTTCTGCCCATCAGGGTCTTTGGTGACCCGGTCCTCAAAGAGAGGTGCCTGGAAGTCGAGGAGGTCGGACCCGACATCGAGCAGCTGGTGAGGGACCTCGTCGATTCCCTCCCGCAGCCAGGAGGGGCGGGGCTTTCCGCAAACCAGATAGGTGTGGTCAAGCGGGTCTTCGTCTACGAGCGCGAGGGCGAGATCGAGGCCTGCATCAATCCGCGCATCATCTCGGCCTCCGAGGAAGTCGAGGAGGAGGTCGAGGGCTGCCTCAGCCTCCCGGGGGCGGTGGTGCCGGTCCCGCGGCACCTGACCCTGGAACTCGAGTACCTCGACTTGAGCGGCGCTAAGCATCTCGTACAGGCCGAAGGGTGGATAGCCCGCGTGTTCCAGCACGAGATCGACCACCTCGACGGCAAGCTCATCCTGGAGAGGACCGACCGCGAGAGCCGCGTTGAGGCACTGCAGCTGCTGCAGGAGGGCAACGGATCCCGCCCGGAGACGCGGCGGGGGACCACGTCCATCTGAAGCGCCGGGGGTGATTTTTCTGAACACCGTCTTTCTGGGAAGCGGCGGCTTCTCGCGAGACCTTCTGGATGAACTCCTGCGGTCCGGGTTCGAGATAAGCGCAGTCTTCACCCGGCCTGACCATCCCGCCGGCAGGGGCCTGCACCGGCGCCCCACTCCCGTCAAAGCCTTTGCGAAACTGCGGGGCTTGAGGGTCTTCCAGCCTGATGGCCCACGTGACCCCCTCTTCACGGCCTCACTCGGCGAGGTGAAGCCGGAGCTGATGCTGGTGGCCGACTACGGTTACCTGCTCCCCGCCAGAATCCTGGGCTACACCGCTAAGGGCTGCCTGAACGTGCACCCCTCCCTTCTGCCGCGCTATCGCGGCGCCGCTCCCATACAGCGCGCCCTGATGCGGGGAGAGGCCGTAACCGGGGTGAGCCTGATGGTCATGGACGAGGGGATGGACACCGGCGACGTCATCGCCGTACGGGAGCTGGCCATTGCAGACTCCGACAGCGCCCTTACCCTGCGGCGGAAGCTCGCCACCCTGGGAGCCGGCCTGCTGCTGGAGACGCTGCCGCCCTTCCTCGCCGGCGACATCCCTCCCGTTCCCCAGGACGAAGCCATGGCGACCTACGCCGACCCCATCCGCAAGGAGGACACGGTGATCGACTGGACCCGGACGGCCGCGGACATACACAACCAGGTGCGCGCCTTGAGCCCGCGCCCCGGTGCATACACGCTGCTGCGCGGAAAGCGCGTGAAGGTCCTGCGCACCCTGCCGCGCCCCGACGTCGCCGCGGGGATCCCCGGCGAGCTGTTGCCCGAAGGCAAGGAAGGCGTTGCCGTGGGCACCGGTGGGGGGGCGCTGCAATTGCTGGAGGTACAGCCTGAGGGGAAGAAGGCAATGAGCGCGGGCGAGTTCAGGCGGGGATACCGTCCCGCGAGGGGCGAGGTCTTCCTCGCCCCTGGTGAAGCGGGGACGAACTGATATGGGCCGCTGAGGGGGGCATCCCGCATGCCCAGTGCCAGGGAGATCGCCTACGGGATAACGCGCAGGGTCAACGGCGAAGGCGCCTACCTGAGCCTGCTGCTCCGCTACGGCATGGACCCGGCGTCCGTGGACGCCCGGGAACGCGCGCTGGTGACCGAACTCGCATACGGCGTGCAGAGGCACCGCGGCAGGATGGACTTCATCATCGCCGCCTTTTCACGACGGGACCTCGAGGACCTGGACCCCGCGGTGCTCGACATGCTCAGGCTCGGCATCTACCAGTTGACGGAGACGAGGGTCCCGCAACACGCGGCGGTGAACGAGACAGTCTCCCTCACCAGGCGCCTGCTGGGCCGGGGCGCGGCGTCCTACGTCAACGCGGTGATGCGCAACGCCTGCCGGGGCATGGAGGGTCTCCCCTGGCCTTCCCGCGACGACCTCCCCGCTTTTCTCGAGACCCGTTATTCACACCCCCGCTGGCTGGTGGAATACATGCTGCGCCTCCTCGGCCCGCAGCAGGCCGAGGCGCTATGCGACGCCGACAACGCCATCCCACCGCTCTCCCTGCGCGTGAACACGCCGCGTGGCAGCGCGGATGAGCTGCTGGAGGAGATCGTGGACAGGGGCGGCAGTGCCGGGCTCTCCGCCTGTCTCGGGGAAGCCCTCTCGGACGTGAAGATCCCATACGGAGAACTGCTGGCCCTGCTGGAGGCGGGACGATGCGTGGTGCAGGACGAGAGTTCCATGCTGGTCGCTTACGCCTTGGACCCCCATCCCGGGCAACTGCTAATCGACGCCTGTGCCGCTCCCGGCGGAAAGGCGACCCACCTGGCCGTGCTGGGGGGCGAGCGATGCCGGGTGATCGCGGTGGACGCCAGCGAGAGCAGGCTGGCGGCCCTGCGCAACAGCGTGGCGAGGCTAGGCCTCTCCAACATGGATGTACGCCTCGGCGACTCCAGGCGCCTCGCCGAGACCGTCGCCGAGGAAGCGGACGGGGTGCTGGTGGACGCCCCCTGCTCCGGGTTGGGGACGCTGCGGCGCAATCCCGAGCTGAAGTGGCGCCGCGGCCCCGGCGACCTCGAGGAGCTGGCGCGGCTCCAGTCCGACCTGCTGCGCGGCGCCGCGGCCCGGGTGCGCCGCGGCGGCTCCCTGGTCTACTCCGCATGCACATTCACAACGCAGGAGACCACGGACGTATCCGGGCGTTTCCTGGGCGAGTGCGGCGAGTTCCGCCTCGCGGGACAGCTCCAGCTGTGGCCGCACCTCCACCATGTTGACGGGATGTTCATAGCCCGTTTCGATAGGACTTGAGATATACGCGGAGGGCGGGACGGCCCTGTACCCGTCCTTTCCCGCAAAGGTCTAAATGTCACCCCGCAGAAATATAATATGAACCGTCGGAAGCGGCGAGGATATCTCGTGATCGGGGCGGGTACCGGTCCGAGTCATATTGTTTCCCGAGAGGCACAGGAGGATAACGGTGGAGAAAGAGAAAGCCCTGGAAATGGCCCTGACGCAGATAGAGCGCCAGTTCGGCAAGGGCTCCATCATGAAGTTGGGGCAGGACAACCACAGGTTCCAGATAGCCGCCATACCTACGGGGGCCTTGTCGCTGGATATCGCCCTCGGGATAGGAGGGGTGCCCCGGGGCAGGGTGGTGGAGATCTTCGGCCCGGAATCGTCCGGTAAGACGACGCTGGCCCTGCATATCATCGCCGAGGCGCAGAAGAGAGGCGGCATAGCCGCTTTCATCGACGCCGAGCACGCCCTTGACCCGGGCTACTCCAAGGCCCTGGGGGTGGACGTTGACGAACTGCTCATCTCCCAGCCGGACACCGGCGAGCAGGCGCTGGAGATCGCGGAGATGCTGGTGCGCAGCGGGGCGCTGGACGTGGTGGTCATCGATTCCGTGGCGGCGCTGGTACCGCGCCTGGAGATTGAGGGGGAGATGGGAGACGCCCATGTGGGGCTGCAGGCGAGGCTGATGTCGCAGGCCTTGCGCAAACTGGCGGGGACCATAAACAAGTCGAACACCACCGCCATCTTCATCAACCAGTTGAGGGAGAAGATCGGCGTGATGTTCGGCAGCCCCGAGACCACCCCCGGCGGAAAGGCGCTCAAGTTCTACGCCTCCGTGCGGCTGGACATCCGCAAGATAGACAGCATAAAACAGGGGGCCGAGATCGTCGGAAACCAGGTGCGCGTGAAGGTGGTCAAGAACAAGATGGCCCCTCCCTTCAGGAAGGCGGAGTTCGACATCATGTACGGGAAGGGCATCTCGACGGAGGGCAATATCCTTGACCTCGCGGTGGAGAACGGGCTGGTAAAGAAGAGCGGAGCCTGGTACACACACGGGGAAGACCAGCTCGGGCAGGGGAGAGAGAACGCGAAGCAGTACCTCACCGACAACCCCGCACTGGCGGCCAGGCTCGACCGGGAGCTGAGGGAGATGCTGGGCCTGTCGCAGACGAACGGTCAACCGCTGGAGAAGGACAGCGAGGGTGTCGTCGAAGCTGAGTGATAGCAGCGGCGATAGTGGGGCGCCGCGCAAACGCGCCCTTCGCAGAGCACTGGCCATGCTCACCTACCGTCCCCGCAGCCGTGAGGAGATCTGCCGCGACCTGAGCGTCAAGGGCTTTAAGCCCGACGTAGTCGATGATGTCGTCGCCGAGCTCAGCGAGAAGAGGCTCCTATGTGACCCTTCACTCGCCCGGGATATCGTCGCGAGCGGGCAGCGCTCCGGGAAAAGTCGCGCGAAGATCTATTCCGAACTGCGCAGGAGGGGCATCGACAGGGAAGTCGCCGAGGAGAGCCTGGAGGCATGTTTCGACGCCAGCCTGGAGCGTGAGGCAGCGGTCAAGGCCATGGACTGCCTCCTTACCCCCCACGGCCACTCCCCCAGCTGCGAGGATATCGAGAAGGCGGCGAGGAAGCTGGCGGGACGCGGGTTCTCCTCCTCCGCGGTGGCGTACGCACTCCGGGACGCATCGGCAAGAGCCGGCGAAACGGACGGAAGCCGATTTCTTGACACTGTTAATAAGCTCCCATAGAATTGAGGCAGGCTTGAGGTCATTTATGGACGTCCAGGCGGGTTTTTCGCTTTGGTGATATACCGTAACGGCAGGATCTAACGATATTGGCCTATACGGTACATCCTGATCATCGATATATGCCTCATGCCGAGATGGAGCTCGGCTTTTTTTATTGAGATACCCGAGTCTATACCTCGGGTTTATATAGATGAAGGGAGGAAGAAGATGATAGTAGCCATCATAGTAGGCGTAGCTGCACTTGCGATAGGCCTGATAGCTGGTTTCCTGGCACGCAAATTCATGGCGGAGGCGAAGATATCCTCTGCCGAAGAGGAGGCAAGGCGTATCCTGCAGGAAGCCGATAAGATGTCCGAAGGCAAGAAACGTGAAGCTCTAGTTGAGGCTAAAGACGAGATCTTCGCCATGCGCAGCGATGCGGAGCGGGACATCAAGAACCGCCGCAACGAGCTGCAGCGTTTCGAGCGCAGGCTCCTGCAGCGAGAAGAGCAGATGGACAACCGTGCCGCTAACCTCGAGCAGAGGGAGAAATCACTAACTTCCAAGGAAAGCGAGATCCAGGCGCTGCGCAACGAAGTCCAAAGCAAGCTCGCCGAGGAAAACGAACGCCTGCAGGCGATAGCGGGACTGAACAAGGACGAGGCGAAACAGCTCCTCCTGCAACAGGTAGAGGAGGAGACCAAGCGTGAGGCGGCCCAGGTGATAAAGAAGATCGAGAGCCGTTTGCGCGATGAAGCCGAGAAAAAGGCGAAGCACATCATCGCCAACGCCATCCAGAGGTGCGCATCCGACCATGTAGCCGAGACCACCGTCTCCGTGGTGCCGCTCCCCAGCGACGAGATGAAGGGGAGGATCATCGGCAGGGAGGGGCGCAATATCAGGACCTTCGAGACCCTGACGGGGATCAACCTGATCATCGACGACACCCCGGAAGCGGTGATCCTCTCCAGCTTCGATCCGGTCAGGCGCGAGGTCGCCAGGCTGACCCTGGAGAGACTGATAACCGACGGCCGCATCCAGCCCGCGCGCATCGAGGAGATGTACGAGAAATCCAAGGCGGAAGTCGATGCGGAGATAAAGGAAGTCGGCGAGCAGGCGGTCTTCGACGTGGGCCTGCACGGCATCAACCACGAACTCATGAAGGTGCTCGGGCGACTGAAGTACCGCACCAGCTACGGTCAGAACGTCCTCAAGCACTCCATCGAGGTCGCGCACCTGGCGGGGCTCATGGCCTCGGAGTTGGGGACCGATATCAAGACGGCCAAGCGCGCCGGACTGCTCCACGACATCGGAAAGGCCATCGACCACGAGGTCGAGGGATCGCACGCGGTGATCGGGGCGGAACTCGCCAAGCGCCTCAAGGAAGGCGAAGCGGTCATCCACGCCATCGCCGCGCACCACGAGGAGACCGAGGCCCAGACCATCGAGGCGGTCCTGGTGCAGGCTGCCGACGCCATCAGCGCCGCCAGGCCGGGAGCCCGCCGGGAGACCCTGGAGAGCTACATCAAGCGCCTGGAGAAGCTGGAGACCATCGCCGATTCCTTCGAGGGCGTCGACGGATCGTATGCCCTGCAGGCGGGTCGCGAGATACGGGTGATGGTCAAGTCCGACGTAATAGACGACCTTGGCTGCGTCACCCTCTCCAGGGAGATCGCCAAGCAGATCGAGGACGAACTCGAGTATCCCGGCCAGATCAAGATAACCGTGGTCAGGGAAAAGCGCGTGGTAGACTACGCAAAATAACCGAGTGGAACCGGGGGCGGGCGTCACGCCCGCCCTTTTTCCATGCCAGCGCCAAGGGCGCGGAGAGCGGGCGTGCCGTCCATGGCACGCCTCGCGCCTCTGATATAATTTTTATTGACCATCGCGCATGTTCAGTGTGGTGGCCTACTTGCCGAGATGGTGATTGAGGAGTTTCCGGCGGTTCGACGAGACGGGATGCGCATTGGCTACAGACGGGAAACGGGATGGGGAAGACCTGCTCTCCTTCGTCCGCAGGTTCGCGGACCGGGATACCTTCACCGTAGAGGAGGAACTGGGGCACGGCTATGTCAGGCTGAAGATAACCGAGGCCGAGAGGCGCCAGGCCCTGCAGGACATCCGCAGTGTCGAGGACGTGGTGAAGGAGCTGGTGCGCAACGCCCGCGATGCCGGAGCTGCCCACGTTTACGTGGCTTTCCAAAAAGAGAAGGGGCGCTGGCGCAACGTGACCGTGCTGGACGACGGGAAGGGCATCCCGGAAACCATGCACCGCAGGATATTCGAGGCCAGGGTGACCTCGAAGGTACAGGACGTGGTCGAGGACTTCTTCGGCGTCCACGGCAGGGGCATGGCCCTCTTCTCCATCAAGCAGGTCGCCGACGACATCCAGCTGATAAGGTCCATCGAGGACAGCGGGACCATCATGCATGCACGCATGGACACCACCACCCTGCCGGAGAAGAAGGACCAGTCCTCGTTCCCCAGGCTGGAACTGGATGAGGAAGGTAACACGGTCATCGCGGGAGGGCCGCATAACGTGCCGCGCGTGCTCGCGGAGTTCGCGCTTAGCAGCCGCGACCTTAAGATATATCTGGGATCAAACGCCGAGATCCTGGCCACCCTCTACCACCATTCCCTGGAACTGAGAAAAGGGTGGGCCGCCGGGGAGAACGGGTCCAGGCGACCGCTCTGGTTCGACCTGGGGGGAATCAAGGAGGGGCGGCAGGTGCACGGCTTCTGCGCCGGCGAGATGGGCCTGGACGTCTCCGAGCGCAACGCCTTCCGTGTCCTGGAGTACGAGATCCACCCCCTCATGAGCATCAACGAACTGCTGGGAGGGGGAGACGGCACGGTCGCCGCGAAGCGCTCCGACCTGCACCGCCAACCGCACGCCGCATGGAGCGACCACCTCGCGCGCCGCCTCAGCCAGGAAGACGTATCCATAATCTGCGCGTCTCTGCGGGACACCTTCGCCGATATCGGTGGGAGATACTATCTCAAGGCAGAGGACCCGGTGGTCAAGCGGCGCAAGAACCGCCTCATCATCTCGCTGGGCCTGCACGAAAGCGACGACGACTGAGAGGCCCCCTCCGCCGTATATCCAGCACGGAGGATGCCTTTAACAATGGCTTGGATTAATATATTATAAGAGCTTATTCGGGGACCGAAGTCCATGGAATTGAAATGCCAAGGGGAGGAGCACTGAAGGATGGAAGTACTCAAGGTATCTTCGAAGTCCAACCCGAATTCCGTTGCTGGGGCGCTAGCGGGAGTCCTGCGTGAGACAGGTAGTGCCGAGATCCAGGTGATCGGGGCGGGAGCCTTGAACCAGGCGGTCAAAGCAATCGCCATAGCGAGGGGGTTCGTGGCACCCAGCGGTATCGACCTGGTGTGCATCCCCGCTTTCACCGACATCATGATCGACGGGGAGGAGAGGACGGCGATCAAGCTCTCCGTCGAGTCGAGATAGATACCGCCCGGGAGGCCGGCCGGCACAGGCCGCGGTGCGTGCCGGGATCCAGGCGGCAACCTAGGAGGCACCTTGAACGCACTGAAGATTATCTTCCTGGTGATCGCCATCATCTCCGTTCCGCTCCTCACCGTCTTTCTCGTCCGCCTCGTGCTCAAGATCAGCCGGAGCGTCGATCATATCAACCGCACCCTGGACGACTCCCGTCCGCAATTGAACATGCTGCTCGTAAACCTCAACCAGACCATCGATGACGTTAACGGCGAACTGGAGAAGGTGGGCCAGATTACCAGCGAGGCGAAGGAGATGCTGGAGCTTACGGAGTCCAGCCTGCGCGCCGTGGACTCGGCCCTCAAGTCTCCCATCGCCCGACTGGGCGGGATGCTGGCCGGCTTCGCCACCACGACCTTCCTCTTCCGCAGCTACTCCCGCAGGCAAGCGGGTGGAACAAAGGGATGGAGGGGGGGAGGGTAAGATAACCGAGTTCATCCTCTCCACCGCCTCCCTCTTCAGCTTCGAGCTGAGGGATATCTTCCAGCTTGTGCGCGAGGCGGGGTTCCAGGGGATCGAACTCATGGTCACCAGGCGCGAGGAGACGCAGTCCACGGAATACGTAAAGGAGCTATCCGAAGAGTTCGGGATCGCCGTGCTTAGCATACACGCCCCCTTCCTCTTCGCGGCGAAGAAGGTGTGGGGGGGGCCGCAGCAGAAGATCGCCATATCCCTCGACATGGCCCGGGAACTCGGGGCTGACATCGTGGTGGTGCACCTGCCGTACTTCTGGCAATGGGATTACGCCCGCTGGGCCCGCCACAACCTCAACTCCTGTGGCGGCAGCGGCGTCATCGTGGCGGTGGAGAACGCCATGAAGGTGTACGTGCATAGACCGCTCAACCTCAGCCTGTTCAACTCCCTGCGCGAGATGGGCCATTTCGACAACCTGGTCTTCGACACCAGCCATTATGCCATCGCCGGGATCGACATCTTCGAAGCCTGGGAGGCGCTGGGTGGCCGCGTGCGACATATCCACCTCTCCAACAACTATCTCAAGGGGTTCGATGACCATGCCCTGCCTTTCGAGGGAAGGCTGCCGCTGGACCGCTTCCTCCATGTGCTCCACCGCGACGGCTTCGATGGCAAGGTGGCGCTAGAACTGGGGCCGGGTCCCCTGGAGGCACGGCTGGGCCGCAAGAGGATCGTCGACAACCTCAGGCGCAGCCTTGATTACTGCATCGCCAATTATGCGTGAGTGGGCTTCGTATGGGTAAGAGTTACGCGCTTCAGACCTTCGGCTGCCAGATGAACATCCACGATTCCGAGCGCGTGCGGGGCCTGCTCGCGGAGGCCGGGTGGACGGAGGGTGACCTGCCCGAGGTGGATGCGGTCATCCTTCTGACCTGCTGCGTCAGGGAGAGCGCCGAGCAGAGGTTATACGGGCACCTCTCCTCCCTCAAACCCCTCAAGAAAAGGGGCACCATGATCGCTGTCGGAGGCTGCCTGGCCCAGAAGGAGGGGGTACGGCTGATGCAGCGGGCGCCCTACGTCGACGTGGTCTTCGGGACCCATCAGTACGCGAACATCGCCTTCCTGCTCTCCCAGGCCGGCCGGGGCGGCATATGCGCCACCGCCATGAGCGGAGCGCGCATCACCGGGCTGCCGAGCGGGAGGCGTGAAGACTTCCGTGCCTGGGTCACCATCACCAATGGCTGCGACAACTTCTGCTCGTATTGCATCGTACCTTACGTACGGGGACGCGAGGAGAGCCGCTCCATGGAGGACATCGTGCGGGAGGTGGTGGCGCTGAGAGCCGCCGGCGTCAAGGAGATCAACCTCCTGGGGCAGAACGTCAATTCCTTCCGGCGCGCGGAGGAGGGCAGGAGCCGTTTCGCCGACCTGTTGCGCCTCCTCGGGGAGGGGTCCCCCGAGCCATGGATAAGGTTCACCACCTCACACCCCCGCGACTTCGACAGTGACATCATGCTCGCCATCGCCGAGACGGACAACGTCTGCGAGTACGTCCATCTGCCCCTGCAGGCGGGCAGCGACCGCATCCTGCAGGCCATGAACCGCGGCTACGGCAGCCGGGAATACCTGGAAAAGGTCCGGGAGCTCCGCCGCCTGGTCCCGGGCGTGGCCCTCTCCACGGACCTTATCGTGGGCTTCCCCGGCGAGACGGAAGAGGACTTCGAAGCCACCATGGAGATGGTCGAACTGTGCCGTTTCGACACCTCCTTCACCTTTCTTTACAACCCCCGCGAGGGCACGGCCGCCGCTTCCCTGCCCGACGATGTCCCCGCGGAGACGAAGAGCGCCCGCCTCGGCCGGCTCATGGAGGCGACACGTTCCGCCACCGCTTCGAGCCTGCGCTCAGAGGTTGGATCGGAGCAGACGGTCCTCGTCTACGGCCCCAGCCGTAAAGACCGGCAACGCTGGTCGGCGCGCACCCGCCAGAACAAGCTGGTACACTTCAAGCGCACGGAAGACGATCTAACCGGCAGATACGTCCGCGTTCTCATCGCCTCCGCCGGGAGCTGGAGCCTGCATGGCGAGCTCCTGGAAACCCTGTGAGCCGGTTGCCGGCCGCGGCATACGGCGTTTCTCACGCCGGTACCGGGGGTATGCTATATACGGAAAGGCAGAGACGGCAGCGTTGCCCGGCTTGGGTTGCGCCCGCTGAACGGAGGTGACGGCATGGGTGACGGCATGGTCGGAGGCTGCGTTGTCCCGCACCCACCCCTGCTCATTCCGGAGATCGGTGGAAGGGACCAGGAAGCCGTGCGCTCGACCTGCGCCGCCATGAAGGAGTTGAGCCGTAGGATAGCGGAGCTTGAGCCCGACGTGCTGGTGGCGATATCGCCGCATACTCCCCCTTACAGGGACACCTTCATAATCAAGGACGCGCCGGTCCTGGGCGGCAGTTTCGCCTCCTTCGGACGACCCCAGGTGCGCATCGCCAAGGACAACGACCTGGAACTCGTCGCGGCCATGATAAAGTCGGCATCCTCCGAGGGTGTGCCGCTGATATCACGGCAGCAGACCGCCACGCGATGGTCCGAGGCGGGCGAGGAACTGGACCATGGGCTCCTGGTCCCCCTCTACTTCCTGGACCAGGCCTTCGATACTCCGATGGTCTGCCTCTCCATCTCCGGCCTTTCTTACCACGACCACTTCCTGCTGGGACGGGTCGCCAGCAGGGCCTGCGCGGACCTGAGGCGCAGGGCCGTCTTCGTGGCCAGCGGCGACCTCTCGCACCGCCTCATCAAGGGCGCGCCCGCCGGATATGACCCCAGCGCCCAGGATTTCGATCGGCGCATCGTCGATATCGCCGCCAGAGGCGATTTCGACGCTATCGTAGACATCCCAGAGGACCTGGTGGAGCTGGCGGGGGAATGCGGTTTTCGTTCCATCCATGCCATGTGGGGCGCCCTCAAGAACGGTACGCTGACCAACTCCGTCCTCTCCTACGAAGGCCCGTTCGGTGTGGGTTACCTGGTCTCGTTGCACCTCAAGAACGTATGAAAGGAAAGATGTATCCATGCCCGAGAGCAACGGAAATGAAACAGCCAGCCCCCATGTAAAGTTGGCGCGCTCGGCCATAGAAGCCTGGGTCAAGGGGGGTAAGAGGCTGTCGCGGGATGACATGAAGGATGACTTCGGGTCCCTGGACGGAAAGGGGGCGGCTTTCGTCTGTATCAAGAAAGGTGGAGACTTGCGGGGGTGCATAGGCACCTTCCAGCCCACACAGGAGACTCTCGCCGAGGAGATAGCCGCCAACGCCGTAAGTGCCGCCTGCCACGATCCGCGCTTCCCCCCCGTATCGGAACACGAGCTCGCTTCCCTCGACATCAGCGTCGATGTCCTCTCGGAACCGGAACCGGTCAGCGACGCTTCGCAGCTCGACCCCCGCCGTTATGGCGTGATCGTCAAGCGGGGGAGCAGGGTAGGGCTGCTCCTCCCCGACCTCGAGGGCGTGGACAGCGTAGAGCAGCAGCTCGAGATCGCCCGTAACAAAGCCGGGATCAGCCCCCACGAGCCCATACAGCTCTTCCGCTTCACCGTGGACAGGTTCTACTGATCGCCCATGCCCGTGCCTCCGAAGCGTCCAAAGATCGCGGCCATCCTCGGGCCCACCGCCACCGGCAAGAGCCGCATCGCCGTGGAGGTGGCTCCCGCCATCATGGCGGAGATCGTCTCCGTCGACTCAATGCAGGTCTACCGCGGAATGGACATCGGAACGGCAAAGCCTGGAGAGCCGTGGACGGACCTCGTCCCCCATCACATGCTGGACGTGGTGGAAGCGTCGCGCGAATTCTCCGCCGCCCAGTTCCAGGAAAAGGCGCGCCGGGCCATAGAGGAGATAAACGCCCGTGGCAGGACCGCCCTGCTGGTCGGGGGGACCGGTCTGTATTTCGAGGCGGTTGTATACGACATCTCTTTTCCACCGGGGTCTGCCGATGACGAGCTGCGCCGCCGGCTGCAGCAGGAGGCGGTCCAGGACCTCGCGGGGCTGAAAGAGCGCCTGGCGGCGGTGGACCCCGTTTTCGCGTCGTGCCACGACTTCGCCAATCCACGCCGCGTGGTGCGCGCCATGGAAGTCTACGAACGCACCGGCGTCCCTTTCTCCTCTTTCCAGTCCAGGCGCGGCATGCAGTCTTCCTTCTACGAATTCAGCGGGGTTGCGCTCAACGCCCCGCGGCAGGCACTGTACGGCGCCATTGATGCGCGCGTGGACGCGATGTTCGCAGCGGGCCTCGTGGAAGAGGTGCGGAGCCTGGCCGCTACCAGTGGGCTCTCGCGCACCGCGCGGCAGGCTCTGGGCTACAAGGAGGTCCTCGATCACCTTGACAGGGGCATACCTCTCGAGGAAACTATCGGTAATGTCAAGCGGCGGTCCCGCAATTATGCCAAGCGCCAGCTCACCTGGCTTAGGCGCATCCCGGGCCTTTACTGGCTGGACCTGGACGAAGCGGACCTCGCGGAACCATCGCCATGGGTGATCGCGGCGGTACTGGACCACCTGCGGGCCGGGCTGTGATAAGCTCCCGAGCGTGTGGCAGGCCGGGAACGAGCGGGGTACGGAACAGCCGGCCGCCGCACATACGAAGAGACCGGGACGGCTTGGTAAATGGATTTCTTCAAGTATCACGGTACGGGGAACGATTTCGTAGTCCTGGACGGCGGGGAGAGAGGGCCTTTCCTCTCCCCCCGGGAGATAGCCGGTATATGCGACCGCCGTACCGGCGTGGGCGCGGACGGCGTGATCTTCGCCTGCGCGCCCGGCGGTGGCGCCGATGCGTCCATGCGCATCTTCAACGCCGACGGCAGCGAGGCGGAGATGTGCGGGAACGGGATACGCTGCCTGGCCAAGTACCTCTACGAGAAAAAGGGCATACGCAAGGAAGGGATGCTCATAGAGACCCGCGCCAGCGTCAAGGCCCTGAGCCTGTCCCTGAACGGCAACGTGGTCACGGGGGTGGAAGTGGACATGGGCCTCCCCGAACTGGCGGCTGACGACCTCCCGGCTCCAGACGACCCCTCCAGACCGGGCGAGGTCACCATAAGAACTGAGGACGGAGAGGAACTGAAGGCTTTCTGCGTCTCAATGGGCAACCCCCATTGCGTGATCTTCGTCGCAGACGCGGCTGGGGCGCCGGTTGACCGCCTGGGCCCCAGAGTGGAGAGAGACCCCCTCTTTCCCGCCCGCACCAACGTGGAGTTCGCACAGGTAGATGGCGCCCACCGCATAGTGTTGCGCGTGTGGGAGCGCGGGGTAGGGGAGACCCTTGCCTGCGGGACCGGTGCCTGTGCGGCCGTCGCGGCGGCCATCCACACCGGGAGATGCGAGACCCCGGTCAAGGTGCAGCTCCCCGGCGGGACTCTGGACATAGGCGTCGATGGCAGCGGCCACCTGCTCATGGCCGGACCGGCCGTCGAGGTCTTTCGCGGGGAGCTCTCAGACGGGTGGATACAGGAGTGAGCCAGACTATGGGCAAGATCTGCCGAAGGGAGTTGCCTTGAACCTTTCCAAGAGACTGCAGGGGCTGCCGCCCTACCTCTTCGCCGAGATAGACCGGCGAGTGGAGGAGAAGAGGAGCCAGGGTGTAGACATCATCAACTTCGGCGTCGGGGATCCCGACCTTCCCACGCCGCCCCATATCGTCGAGGCCTTGTGCCGGGAGGCCGGCAAACCCGAACACCACCGTTATCCCTCCTACCGGGGCATGCCCCGCTTCCGGGAAGCCGCCGCCGCCTGGGTGGAGGGGCGCTTCGGCGTCTCCCTGGACCCGGGTACCGAGGTCCTCACCCTCATCGGTTCGAAGGAGGGCATCGCGCATTTTCCCCTGGCCCTCCTGGACCCCGGAGACGTGGCGCTGGTCCCCGACCCCGCATACCCCGTGTACAACAGTTCCACGCTCTTCTGTGGGGGGATACCGCAGGCGTTGCCCCTGGGCGAGGAGGCGGGTTTTCTGCCCGACCTCTCCTCCGTGTCGGAAGAGGTCTGGCGAGAGGCCCGGCTGCTCTTCCTCAACTACCCCAACAACCCCACGGCGGCCGTGGCCGACCATGCCTTCTTCGAGGAGCTGCTCTTCTATGCCCGCAAGTACGACGTGATCATCGCCCATGACCTTGCGTATTCAGAGATAACCTTCGACGGTTACGTCGCCCCCTCGCTCCTCGAGATACCCGGGGCCAGGGAGAGGACGGTGGAGTTCCATTCCCTGTCCAAGACCTACAACATGACCGGGTGGCGCGTGGGGTTCGCGGTGGGCGGGGCGGAGGTCATCGCGGCCTTCGCCAAGGTCAAGGAGAATGTCGATTCCGGCGTTTTCGACGCGGTGCAACTGGCTGCCGTTGCCGCTCTAGAAGGCCCCCAGGACTGCGTAAGACACAACCGCGAGGTCTACAGCCACCGGCGCGACACCCTGGTGGAAGGCCTGCGCAGCGTCGGTTGGGAGGTGACCCCGCCCAGGGCCACCCTGTACGTGTGGATGAAGACCCCGGCGGGTCTCAGTTCAAGCGCTTTCGCCAGCGAACTCCTTGATAAGGCCGCTATCGTGGTGGCGCCGGGGTCCTCATACGGCTCCCGGGGCGAGGGTTTCGTAAGGTTCTCGCTCACCCTTCCTGACCAGCGCCTCCTGGAAGGGGTCGACCGGCTCAAACAGGCGTTCTCCTGATAGCGGCGTGGGAAGCCCGGTATCCCTCCGGCACGCAGGACCTCTCGTGCACCGAAAGCGGCGGAGCGTGATGCGCATGGATGAATACCATAGCAGGGGCGCGGCCGACACCGCCGTGGAGAGGGAGCGAGCCGCCCTGGTGGGGCTGCGCTGGGGAGAGGCCACCCGGGATACGGCGGAGGAGAGCCTCGCGGAGCTGAGCTCTCTGGCGGAGACGGCGGGCGCGGAGGTGGTGGTGACATTGCTGCAGGCGCGTCCGCGTCCGGACGCGGCCACCTTCGTGGGCAGGGGAAAGCTGCAGGAGTTGGCGGAGGCCGTGGCCGCGAGCGGGGCCGACCTGGTGGTGTTCGACCAGGACCTCACGCCGTCACAGCAACGCAACCTTGAGAACGAACTGCAGGTCAAAGTGCTGGACCGCACCGCCCTCATCCTCGATATCTTCGCGATGCATGCCCACTCCAAGGAGGGCAAGGCTCAGGTGGAGATGGCGCAGCTCCGTTACGGGCTCACGCGCCTGGCCGGAAAGGGCGTCGAACTGAGCCGCCTGGGCGGAGGCATCGGCACCAGGGGCCCCGGAGAGACCAAGCTCGAGGTGGACCGCAGGCGCATCAAGACCCGCATCAGGACCCTGGACCGTGAACTCAAGGACCTATCGCTGGTGAGGAAAGTGAAGCGCAAGCGGCGAGAGCGCCAGGCCGTATCCACCTTCGCCCTGGTGGGCTACACCAATGCCGGCAAGTCCTCTCTGCTCAACGCCCTCACCCAGGCGGGTGTCGTCGTAGAGGACCAGCTCTTCTCGACCCTCGACCCCGTGACCAGGCGTATCGTGCTGCCGGCGGGGAGGGAGGCGGTGATAACCGATACCGTCGGTTTCATAGACCACCTGCCGCACCAGCTCATCGAGGCCTTCAAGTCGACCCTGGAGGAGGTCCGGGAAGCCGACGTACTCCTGCACGTGATCGACGCCTCATCGCCCGACTTGAAGCGAAAAATAGATGCCACGGGCGAGGTGCTGGAGGAGCTCGGCGCCAGCGACATCCCGACCATCTATGTCCTCAACAAGGCCGACCTGGTGCCGGCGGGTGAGCGCGAGCGCCTTGCCAGGCTGCTGCACCGGGGGGTCTTCACTTCTGCTGTCAGCGGCGAGGGCCTGCCCGACCTGCTGGAGAGGATGTCTGCGCACCTGTCGTCATCCCGCGTGGTGCGCGCCGTTATCCCGCATCACGAGGGAGAGTTGCTGGCCTTCATCTACAGGGTCGGGCAAGTCCTGGAGATAGAGTCCGACGAGGAAGGCCACCATATCACCGCCGATATTCCCGCCGGGGCGCTGCACCGGCTCGCGCCTTACGCCGACACCGCGAAGGACCGCGATTAAGGCCGGCCCCGTTCTCCGCCCTTGCCCGTATACGCCATACCCCACGCGCTCGCACCCGGGGATTGGCTGTAATAGCGGTTGATAATATGATGTAGTAAGCCCGGAGCGGGTCTCCAGGAAGATGAAGAAGCCGACCCGGCGGGTTGCGGCGCCAGCTTGTGGTCTTCTCGAGGACGGGCAGGGGATGATATACGAAACCGATCTCGACAAGTCGGAGACGCGCGGCACGCGCATGCGGGAACTGCTGCTACGGGCGATATTCGCGTTGTTGCTGCTGTCCATCACCCAGCTGGTGCACCTGGATATCTCCCTGGGAGGGGAAGTCGATTTCGTCCCGCTCTACATCCTCATGGCCGCCTACTTCATCTACGCCATCGTCTGCTATTCCTTCCACGATCACCTGAGCCTCAGGGGGCCGTACGCATGGCTGGTGGCCATTGGCGACATCTTCTTCCTCAGCGCCACCATCTATTTCTGTGGAGGGGTGGAGAGCTACACCTTCCTCTTCCTGGGCGCCGTCCCACTCATCGGCGGCATCTATGACGGGTACCGCGGCGCAGCCTACGCATGCGTCCTCTGCCTGGCGGGGTACACCGCCGTAGTGCTCCTGGACAGCCAGACTCCCCCCGGCTACAACCTCTCCCAGGCCCTGCTGGTGCGGTACTCATATATAGTCGGGGCCACCCTCATCAACATCTTCATCGTGGACTTGATCCTCAAGGACCGTTACCGCCTCAGGATCTTCTACGAGATAAGCAAGAGCTCCAGTAAGAGCCCTGCCCTCTATAACGTGCTCAAGGAGATCACCCAGCGCATGGCCGAGGTCCTCAAGGCGGAAGTGGCCATGGTGTTTCTGTACAACGAGGCCGCTTACACCCTCGATGCCCAACAGCCCTCGCTGGGCCTCGATTACATCAGCACCTCGCAGCTGCGGATGAGCCTGTCCGATCCCGGCGTGCTCTCCGACTGCTTTCTCAGGGCCAAGCCGGTGCTGGTGACGCGGCGCCACTCCGGCGAGATAAAGATCCTGCCTTTCGCCCCCGATTACAACGTCTTCGACCTCGTGGCCTGCCCCCTGGTAGCAAGGGGGAAGAGCATCGGCATCATCGTGCTGGCCAACAAGCTGGACCGCCTGGGGTTCAGGCAGAGCGACCTCGAACTGACGGCGCTCCTGGCCCCACATATCTCGGTCTTCCTGGACAACGCCCTGCTCTACCGCCGCAGCGAGGAGAAGGTCGCCCAGTTGACCAGCCTCATCAGGGTCGTCGATGCCATCAGCACCGTGTCCGGCCTCGACCAGCTATATAACCTGGCCCTGGACGTCATCCGCGGCCTGTTCGCGGTGGAGAAGGCGCTAATAAACATTATCAACCACAAGACGGAACTCATGGAGACGGTGCGCAGCTTCGGTTACAGCGAGGAATACATGGCCCGCCACCTCAGCCACCCCTTCGAGACCGTCAGCGGGTGCTTCGTATTGCGCCACGACGCCACCTACCTGAGCACCGACGTGAGCAACGATTCCCGCTGCCCCAACATGCTGGTGGACCCGGAGACACGTTCGGTGTTATGTGTGCCCATACGCTCCGGCAAGAAGGTCTACGGCATCCTGCACATGGCCAGCCGTTATCACAACGCCTTCGACGAGGAGGACGCCACCCTGGCCAACGCCATCGGCGAGCAGATCGGCCTGGCGGTGGAGAGCGCCCAGCTCTTCGAGGAGATCAACCGCCTGGCCATCACCGACGAACTCACCGGCCTTTACAACATCAGGTACCTCAGGAGGGTGATGTCGGAGGAGGTAAAGCGGTCGATACGTTACGGCCGCCCCCTCTCCTTCATCATGCTCGACATCGATTTCTTCAAGATATATAACGACCAGCACGGCCATCCCCGCGGCGACGAGGTGCTGCGCATCCTCTCGGGGCTGCTGCAGCAGAACACGCGCGACGTCGACACCGTCTTCCGCTACGGCGGAGAGGAGTTCTCGGTGATCATCCCCGAGGTGGGCAGGCAGGAAGCATACCACATGGCCGAGCGTATCAGGCGCGTCATCCAGGAGCACCTCTTCCCTTACGAGGAGGACCAGCCGGGGGGCAACCTCACCGTCAGCATCGGGGTCGCCAACCTCCCCGACGATGCCCGTGAGGGCGACGAGCTCATCGACATGGCCGACCGTGCCCTCTACCGCGCGAAGCAGAGCGGGCGCAACCGCGTCAACCTCTACGATCCCGCGGAGGACAATGGGTCTGCCGGATCCTGAATCACCGGGGTAGCACGGGGTAGCCGAGTCGTAACCGAGTCGTAACCGAGTCGTTGCAAAGGTCGTTTGCGGTCTATAGAATTAGAAACCTGGAAGCAGAGACTTACGGGATGTGGCGCAGCTTGGTTAGCGCGCTTGACTGGGGGTCAAGAGGTCGCCGGTTCAAATCCGGCCATCCCGACCAGGCCACAGGGGCGGGATAGACCTTCCGCCCTTTTTCGTATAAGGGCCGGCAGGAAAGGAGTCACGCTTTGATCAAGAGGAATATAGCCAATTTCTTCACCTGCCTGCGCATCATCCTCATACCGGTGGTACTGTGGCTCATATCCATCATGTCCAAAGAGACGGTGGACGCCGCCCACTACTGGGCGGTGGGCGTGTTCATCTTCGCCGCCTCCACCGACTTCATCGACGGGCAGATAGCGCGCCGCACGAACACCATCTCCGAGTTCGGCAAGCTCGTCGACCCGCTGGCTGACCGCCTCCTGGTAATCTCCGTGCTCATCGCCCTGATGTGGCGCGGTTTTCTCCCAATCTGGATGGGCGTGCTCATCGTGGCCAGAGACGTGCTGATGCTCGCCGGAGCGCCGCTCATCGGGATACGGGACAAGGAGGCGCGGGAGAAGCTGGCCGTGCACTGGACGGGCAAGGCGGCCACCGCCCTCCTCTTCGTGGCCATCTGCCTGTTCATCGCCTGGAACCTGCCCGAGGCCGCGGGAGGAGCTTTCTTCGACAAGGTCGATCCCATCGGTTTCGTGGTCTTCTGCGCGGGTATCGTCTTCTCGTACGTCAGCGGTTTCATCTACATCCGGCGGGGAATAAAGTCATTAAAGGCCGGCGGCACCGAGAGCGGCGAGGAGGGCTAGCTGCCGTTCCGTACGCCGGTGTTGCCCGGGCGGTATTCGCATGAATGGGGGACTGGTCCGGGCGGGCGGCGGCTGAAAACCATAGCTCAGGAGGTGAGACCATGTCCTCTCGCTACACCGAGGAGCAGGACCTGACGCGGGCGGTGCGGGTCAGCTGGCTGGGCCACGCCATGTTCATGCTGGAGGATGGCGCCGGGCACCGGCTGGTCACGGACCCGTACGCCGACTACGTCGGTTACCCCCTCCCCAATGTGGCCGCCGATATCGTGCTCGTCAGCCACGACCATGCCGACCACTCCAACATCGGCCTGGTCAAGGGAGACCCGCTGGTGGTGCGCGACCCCTCGCCCCGCGAAGTCGGCGGTGTGCGCATATCCGGCTTCCCGACCTATCACGACTCCCAGGGAGGCGCCGAGAGAGGGGCGAACATCGTCTACCGCTGGGAGATGCAGGGATTGACCTTCGTGCACCTGGGCGACCTCGGCCATCTTCCAGACAGCGGGCTGGCACGGGAGCTGGCGGGGGCCGATGTCATCTTCGTCCCGGTGGGGGGGTTCTTCACCCTCGCGCCGGATGAGGCCGCGCGGGTGGTAAAGGACCTGGAGCCGCATATTGCCATACCCATGCACTTCCGCAACGACGCCTGCTCCTTTCCCATCGAGACGGAGGGGCCCTTCGTCTCGCATTTCGAAACCGTCGAGAGGGTGGGGAAGGTACCCGTGCACCTCTCCCCTGACGACCTGCCCGAGGCGACCCTCATACTGGTCATGGACTACCTGGCGTGAGCGGCGAGGAAGGTCCGGGCATGAAAGCGGTGATCATGGCGGGAGGGCAGGGCACACGCCTGCGGCCCCTCACCAGCAACCAGCCCAAGCCCATGCTTCCCGTGGTCAACCGCCCGATGATGGAGCACATCGTCAACCTGCTCACGCGCTACGGCTTCACGGAGATGATCGTGACCCTGCAGTTCCTGCCCACGCTCATCAGCAACTATTTCGGCGACGGCGGGGACTGGGGCGCCTCCATAACCTATTCCACCGAGTTCGTGCCCCTGGGGACCGCGGGGAGCGTCAAGAACAGCGCCGCCTTCATCGACGGCACCTTCCTGGTCATCAGCGGCGATGCCCTCACCGACATAGACCTCACCAAGGTGGTCGATTTCCACCGCCATAACGGGGCCATGGCCACCCTGACCCTGGTGCCGGTGGACAACCCGCTGGAGTTCGGCATCGTGGTCACCGACTCGGGCGGGCGCATCGAGCGCTTCCTCGAGAAGCCCAACTGGGGGCAGGTCTTCAGCGACACCATCAACACCGGCATATACGTGCTCGAGCCGGAGGTGCTCGACCTCGTACCCGACGGCCAGTCCTTCGATTTCTCCAAGGACCTCTTCCCCATGCTGCTCGCGCGGGGAGAGCCCCTTTACGGCTATGTCGCCGACGGCTACTGGTGCGATATCGGCAATTTCGAGCAATACATCGCCGCGCACAAGGACATCCTTGACCGCAAGGTGCTCATTGACCCCCCGGGTTTCCGTATCGCGGAGAACGTATGGATGGGTGAGGGGGTGGACGTGGAGGACACCGCGGAGATCAGGGGTCCCGTGGTCCTCGGCAACCACTGCAAGATCGAGAAGGGCGCCGTGATCAGAGAGTACACCACCCTGGGCCACAACGTGGTGGTCAAGCAGGACTCTTTCGTACACCGCGCCCTCATCTACGACAACTCCTACATCGGCGCTAACTCCCATCTCAGGGGCTGCGTGGTAGGGAAGAACTGTGATCTCAAGGGCAACGTCCGTCTCGAGGAGGGCGTGGTGGTCGGGGACGAGTGCCTTATAGGGGAGAATGCCCTCGTCAATCACGACGTCAAGATCTATCCCTTCAAGACGGTGGAGACGGGCGCCACCGTGAACACCAGCATAGTCTGGGAGTCCAAGGGGCTGCGCACGCTCTTCGGCAAGAAGGCAGTCTCGGGGATCATGAACATAGACATCACGCCGGAACAGGCCCTGCGTATCGCCATGGCCTACGGCTCCGGCCTGCTCCTGGGCTCCACCGTGGTGACCTCCCGCGACGCTTCACGCGCCGCCCGCACCGTCAAGAGGGCGATCATCGCCGGCCTCAATGCCTGCGGCGTCAACGCGGCCGACCTAGAGGTATCGCCATCACCGGTGAACCGCTTCGCCATCGGCGTCGAGAGGGCCATGGGCGGGATCGACGTGCGCATCTCCGCCTTCGACCCCCAGTCCATCGAGATACGTTTCTTCGACGAGCTGGGAATCGACATCTCGGAGGCGAGGCAGCGGGACATCGAGAAGGTCTATTACCAGGCCAATTTCAGGCGGGCCTTCATGGGTGAGATCGGGGCGATCCATTTCCCTCCGCGCGTCTTGGAGATGTATACGACCTCGCTCCTGGCCGAGCTGGACCTGGAGCGGCTCAACCGGCGGCGTTTCCGTATGGCCGTGGACTACGCCTTCGGGAGCACCAGTATCATAATGCCCCAGGTCTTCGGCAAGATGGGCTGCGACGTCCTCAGTCTCAACAGCTTTACCGACGAAAAGAAGGTCACCCTTAACCAGGACGAGCTCAACGCCGCCCTCAGGAACCTCTCGCATATCGTCAAGACCTCAGACGCCGAGCTGGGAGTGCTCATGGACAACGCGGGGGAGAGGTTGTACCTCCTGGACGACCTGGGGAGGCAGGTACACCCCCAAGCGGCCCTCATGCTCTTCGTGAAGCTGCTGTGCGAGACCGGGCGCGGGGGGAAGATAGCCGTGCCGGTGAGCATGACATCCCAGATCGAAGAGATCGCCGCCAGGTGCGGTAACGAGGTCATCCGAACCAAGGTCAGCCGCGGCGAACTCATGCGGGCCTCACTGGAGGAAGGGGTGATATTCGCCGGCGCGGGCAGCGGAGGGTTCATCTTCCCCTCCTTTCTCCCGACCTACGACGCCATGGCCAGCACAGCCATCCTCCTCGATAGCCTGAGCCTGCGCGACGTCCCGCTGTCGGAGCTGGTGGATGGCCTGCCGGCCGTCCACATGCTCTCGGTGGAGATCCCGGCCTCATGGGAACAGAAGGGCCTGATCATGCGCCGCCTGGTGGAGGAGCTGAGCGAGGGCAGCCTGGAGCTGATCGACGGCATCAAGGTCTTTCTGGACGGAGGGGCATGGCTGCTCGTCCTGCCCGACCCCGACGAACCCTCGCTGCATCTCATCTGTGAGGCGGAAAATGACACCCGCGCCGCCCTCATCATCGGCGATTTCACCAGGAAGATAGCGGACATCGCGGGGGGATGAAGGGAGAGGAGTGGAAAAGATGACCGTTGCTTTCGAGCCCGAGAGCGCTCTGCTCATCATCGACATGCTGAACGATTTCATCGAGGAGGGAGGGGCCCTGGTGGTACCTGGCGCCAGGAGGATCGTTCCGCGCCTCCAGGTGATCCTCGCCGCGGCCAGGGACCGGGATATCCCGGTCATTTACGTGACCGACAGCCACCGTGAGGACGACCATGAGTTCCGCTACTGGCCGGCGCATGCCGTGTCCGACACCTGGGGTGGAGCGGTCGTGGACGACCTGCGGCCCCGGCAGGGAGATTACATCGTACCCAAGCGCAGGTACAGCGCCTTTTTCGGCACCGACCTGGACAATTACCTGCGCGAGATGGGGGTGCGCAAGCTTTACCTTGCAGGTGTCCTCACCAATATCTGCGTCTACGCCACCGCCCTGGACGCTTCCATGCGCAACTACGGCGTCGCGGTCTTCACCGACGGCGTGGCCTCGTTGAGCGAGGAGACCGACCGTTTCATCTTCCAGCAACTGGAAGAGGTCCTGCACGCGGAGCTGCTTTGAGCGGGAAGTCCGGGATAACGTCCGTGCCCTGGCGCCTTCTTCCCTCGCCGCCAGCGAGTGGCGCAAGGAACATGGCCCTGGACCAGGCCCTGCTAGAGTCCGCGGTCCGCGACGGTTTCCGCCCCACCCTGCGTTTTTACCGCTGGTCTCCGGCCGCCCTCTCCCTGGGACGCTTTCAGTCCGTGGACGATGTCGACCTGGAGGCATGCGCCGCCAAGGGGATCGATGTCGTGCGCAGGCCCACCGGTGGCAAGAGCATCCTCCACTCGGGCGATTTCACCTACAGTATCGTCTTTCCGCCCGGAAGCGGTATGCCGGACGGCGTGGTGGATGCCTATCGCGTCATCTGCAGAGGTATCCTGCGCGCCCTCGAGATCCTGGGCATCGACGCCGACGTCCTGACCCGCGAGGGCGACGACTACCGCTCCGCCGGCGGGGCCTGCTTCGCCGCCAGCACCCGGGCCGACCTGGAATGCGCCGGCCGCAAGCTGTGTGGAAGCGCACAGGTGCGCCGCCACGGTGCGATACTCCAGCATGGCTCCATCCTCCTCGAGGACCACTCGGAGCTGCTCTACGAGCTGCTCAGGTTCGCCGATGATGAGAACAGGGGAAGGCAGCTGCGTAACTTCCGGTCGCGTTGCATGTCACTGGACGAGACCGGCTGCCGCCGCTCCTGGTCGGAGGTGGCGGACGCGTTCCGGCGGGGGTTCGCGGATGCCTTCCAGGCCGTGCTGGAGGAAGGGGGCCTCTCGGCGGAAGAGGGAAAGCGCGCGGACGACCTAACCGGGGCCTATCTCTCACCGCAGTGGCTGTATAACCCCGAATCACGGGCGTTTCCCCGATGACCGGCACGGGTCCCCGCCGGGAACATTAGGTCTTATAGCCATGTGGATATTCTGTTAGAATCAACTTGGAATCAATTCCCGGACATAAGGAGGGTTTTACGGATGGGCGGTAAGAAGGGCAAGGCTCAGGAAGTTCCTCCACATGAAGTTTACATTGACTACAGCAGCAAGAACGACGAGGAGCTCCGCGGCATCCTCGAGGAGCTGCTGAAAGAGGAGAGCAAGGTCTCTTACCAGCGCAGGGTGCTGCATGGAAAGATCGATATTCTCCGTGCCGAGCTGGTGAGGAGGAAGAAGAACGACCTCAAGGACGGCAAGACCATCATCAGCGATGAGGACATCGCCAGACTGAGCGAGATACTGGCCAGCGAGGCCATGGGCATCAACCGCAGCGATCCCACCGCAGATTGACTCGTATATAACCCTAAATGTAAGCCTTCTCTTTAAAATTGATACGATGCATTATATTATGGTTAGCAGGTTCTCGTTTTCGAGAAGACTCCAATCAGCAGGCATGCGGGGGCCGCATAAGCCAGCAGAATGATGCCGGAAGGAGGCATGGGCCGTGTTCTGCACCAAGTGTGGGCATTTCAACCCGGAGAACAGCGTCTTCTGCGCCCGGTGCGGGATCCGCTTCGAGGCGGAGGGAGGACACGGCGAGACCACGGTGGGGCTTCCAGCCGTCGAGAGCGAGATCGAGGAGGAGATCGAGGTCTCGCTTCCCATCGAGTTCCCGGAGGAGGGCGGCGCCATCCTGGTGATCAAGAAGGGGCCGGATGCCGGCATGCGGTTCGCCCTAAACCGCGACCTCATCAGCATCGGCAGGCACCCCGAGAGCGACATATTCCTCGACGATATCACGGTGTCCCGGCGTCACGCCGAGATCCGCCGCGAGGGTGGCGCCTATTCGCTGCTGGACACGGGCTCTCTCAACGGCACTTACCTCAACCGCGAGCGTATAGAGGCATCGCCCCTGGCGGATGGAGACGAGATACAGATCGGCAAATTCCGCCTGCTCTTCTTCTCGGGAAGCGGATGAGGAGGGGGGCTAATGCACGACCAGAAAGACAAGATGAGCATCGGGGACCTGCTGAAGTCCCTGAAGGACGAGTTCCCGGACCTCACCATCTCCAAGGTCAGGTTCCTGGAGAGCGAGGGGCTGATCGAGCCGGAAAGGACGCCCTCCGGGTACCGCAAGTTCAGCCAGGCCGATGCCCAACGCCTGCGCTTCATCCTTAAACTGCAGCGGGAGAAGTACCTTCCCCTAAAGGTGATCCGCGAGAAGATCGACGAGCTGGAGAGCGGCAAGACCCGCGCCGGCAACCTGGTCCCAGGCATGCTCGGTTCCCTGGAGGTCGGCGAGGACCTGGCGGCTTACGACGACTCCGTCCTCCTGCGTGACGAGGTAAAACAGGTGTTGGACATCGAGCTGTCCTTCGTCGCCACCCTCGAGGAGTTCGGCCTCATCTGCGCGCACGACGGCGACGACGGCCCCTTTTTCGACAAAGAGGACGTGAAGATACTCCGCATCGCCAGGGAGTTCTCCCGTTACGGTCTCGAGCCGCGCCATATGCGCATGTACGAAAACCTTACCGACCGCGAGGCCATGGCCTTCGAGCAGATCATAACTCCCGCGCTGAAGTCCAAGGACCCCGAGGCCAGGCGCAAGGCGCTGGACAACCTGCTCCAGCTGGTGAACCTCTCGAGGGAGCTGAAGGATCTCCTGCTCAAGAACCGGGTGAAGGAGTATTTCCTCAAGTCAAACCAACCCGTGCCTTTCTAGCAGGACGAGTCGACCCCGACCTCGCCGCCGCCGATCCGGACCCGTGCGGTGAGGCCGCGTGGAGGTGCAGATGATCTTCTTCTCGGATCTCCAGGAGCGCAAGGTGCTGGACGCCTCGGGCCGCGTGTCCGGCAGGTTGCACGATATCGGAATGGACTTTCCGGGCAACCTGCCGCAGAGCGAATACCTGGTCCTGTCCCGCTCACGCCGCGGCCGCCGGGAAACCGTGGCAGTGCCCTGGGAATGGGTGACCTCCCTGGGCCCCCCCGAGGTCAGGCTCGACCGCGATCGCGACGAGATCTGGAAGAGCGAGCTGCCTCAGACGGGGTTGCTGCTGGGGCGCAACCTCCTCGACCGCCAGATCGTCGACCTCTACGGCAACAAGGTGGTCAGGGTGAACGATCTGCGCCTGGCCGAGTTCGACTCGGCCTTGCGCCTGACCGGAGTGGACGTGAGCCAGAGGGCGCTGCTGCGCCGCCTCGGCCTGGAGAAGACAGCGGTGCGGGCGGCACGGCTCCTGGGCGGGAACCTCCCGGAGAAGACCATTCCCTGGAACTACGTGGCGCCCCTGGAGGTGCAACGGCCGGACCTGAAGCTGACGGTAACGGAATCACAGCTGAGCGAGCTGCACCCCACCGACATCGCCGATATCATCGAGCAGCTCGAGCCCCAGTACCGCGAGAGACTGCTGGACCTGCTCGGGGCGTTCATGGCCGCTGAGTCCCTCTCGGAGGTGGAGCCAGGCATGCAGGCCGACGTCATCGAGGACCTCTCGGAGACAAAGGCCTCAAACCTGCTCGAGATCATGCCCCCGGACGAGGCCACCGATATCCTGGCCCTCCTCCCCAGGGACAAGGCCGAGCGCCTGCTGAACATCATGGGGGTACGCGAGGCCGGTGTCATCCGTGAGCTCCTCGGCTACGAGGAGGAAAGCGCGGGCGGCCGCATGACCCCCGAGTTCCTCTCGGTACCTAGTACTTTCACCGCGCAGGAGACCATGGAGTACCTCCGCCGTAACGCCCCGGACGCAGAGACCTCGTACTACATCTACGTCGAGGACAGCGAGGGCCGCCTCAAGGGCGTGATCTCCCTGCGCGACCTGTTGAGGTCGCCGCCCGGGGAGAGCGTGGAGGAGTTCATGCACCGCGACGTCATCTCGGTCAACGTCTCTGAGGACCAGGAGACCGTCGCCGACGTCATGAGCCGTTACAACTTCCTCGCCCTTCCCGTGATTGACGACGAGAACTCCATCCGGGGCATCATCACCGTCGATGACATGATCGACGTTATCCGCGAGGAGGCCATCGAGGACCTCTCCCATATCGGGGGCCTGGAGCTGGTGGAGACGGGGGCTTCGCCGTCGCTGCGCACCCGCCTGCCCTCCGTCTTCATCACTCTACTGGGCGGGCTGGCGGCCGCCCTGCTCATATCGGCCTTCGAGGACCGCCTGATCCCCCTCATCACCCTCGTCTTCTACCTGCCCCTGGTGCTGAGGGCGGCACAGGACATCGGCATCGTCTCCCAAGCCGTGGTCATCGAGGAGATCGGGGGCAAGGAGCTGAGCGCCCGGGAGATCCTCAAGCTGGCCTGGAGAGAGCTGCGGGTCGTCTTCATCATCTCGCTGGGCCTGGCGGTCCTGGGGGGCGTGGTGGCCGCTCTCTGGGAGGACTACCTGCGCTTCGGCCTGACTATCGGCCTCACGCTCCTCATCACCGTGGTCCTGGGTACTGTGATCGGCATCTGCCTGCCGCTGATATCCCGCCGCGTCAAGGGCGAGTTGCGCTACACCCAGGCACGGTTTTCTACGCTCTTCATAGGCCTTGCCGCCCTGGCCATCTACCTCGGGATGGCCACGACGCTGCTCTGAGGGAACGGGCCCCGCAAGGGACGGCGCCCGCCGCCGCGCCCCGTTCCATGCATTACCTCGGGTTAATGACCATCCCCGCCTCCATCTGCTAAACTCCTCTTTGATGAACGAGATAGACCAGCCAGACAGCCCGCAAACCGCCGCGCCTCGCCGGGCACTGACGGACGAGGAGAGGCGCGTCCTCCTCGAGAAGAGGATAAAGGAGCTGCGCAGGAGGAAGAAACGTGACCTTCGCAGGTCGAACCGGCCGCTCCGCATCACCACCGCCGTCTTTCTCCTGGTCTTCCTCGCGCTCTTCGTCGTATCCGGCATCTATACCCTGGCCGCGAGCGGGGAGAGCGAGCGTTACCTCGCCAGCGTGCTTCCCGCCTCCAACCTTCCGGGCTGGGAGGGACTCCTGCTGGAGACGGAGGACGTGCGGGTGCCCGCGATCAGCGCGGCGGCGGCGATCCTGGTCGACCCCGCCACCGACGACGTGCTCTTCGAGCACAACGCCGACCAACCCCTCCCCATGGCTTCCACCACCAAGGTGATGACCGCGGTTGTGGTCCTGGAGAACGCCTCCTTGCAAGAGAGCGTTACCGTCAGCGCCTACGCGGGAGCGGTGGGGGAATCGTCGGCCTGGCTTGACGCCGGTGAGGTGCTCACGGTGGAGCAGCTCCTCTACGCCCTGCTGCTGCAGTCCGCCAACGACGCCGCCGTGGCCCTCGCGGAACACGTCGGAGGCAGCGAGGGGGCGTTCGTGGAGATGATGAACGAGAAGGCACGCGATATGGGGCTTGGCCACACCTCCTTCGCCAACCCCCACGGGCTGGACGCGCCCAACCACTACACCTCGGCGCGGGACCTGGCGGCCATCACCTGCTACGCCATGGATATCGCCGAGTACAGGAGGATCGCAGAGACCACGACCTACGAGCTGCCCTGGCCCGGTCACCCCTTCCCCCGCGTCCTGGAGAACCACAACAAACTGCTCAAGACCTACCCGGGCACCACGGGGGGCAAGACCGGCTATACGGCGGGCGCGGGCAAGTGCCTGGTGGCATCGTCACAGAGAGAAGGCCGGGAGCTGGTCTCCGTCATCCTCAACGGCGGCGACGGTTACTGGGACCAGACAACGGCCCTCATGGACTACGGCTATGACTACTTCACGCCGGTTGAGTACGCCTATAGCGGCCAGCCCCTGGCCCGGGTGGAGGTGGGCGATTTCCCGCGGCGCGAGGTCGACGCCACGTGCCTGGAAGACCTCGTTTTCACGGTGCGCAGGGACCGCCTCGAGGGCTACGAGGAGGCCACGGTGAACAGCCTGGAGTGGGTGGCCTACCCCGTCGCGGAAGGCCAGGAGATGGGGCAATTGGTCATCGCGGCAGGCACGCCCCACGAGTCCGAGGAAGCACTGGTCGCCAGCGAGGCCAGGCGAACGCCCAATCTCGCGGTGCGCATCCTCGCGTTCATCGCGGCGGTATTCGGGACCTTGTGGGCCGGGATAAAATGGATCATACCGGGCCTGTAGGTCCGTGACCCGACAGGGAGGTGTAACGGTTTGCGCCCCGAGGGGTTCGAGCGGGTCGTCTTCAGCGCGGAGGAGATAGCGTCTCGCGTGCGTGAAATGGGAGCGCAGATAACCGCGGAGCTGCGCCAGGAACCCGGCGACGTCCTGGCGGTGGTGGGCATGCTAAAAGGGGGTTTCGTTTTCCTCGCCGACCTCCTGCGCGCCGTCGACATCGACCTCAGCGTGGATTTCATGGCCATATCCAGCTACCGGGAATCCACCCCTTCATCCAGCGGCGTGCGTATCGTGAAAGACCTCTCGGAGAGCATCCTCGGCCGTGACGTGCTCATCGTGGAGGACATAATCGACACCGGCTTGACCCTCAGTTATATCCTGCGCAACCTCAGGGAGCGCAGTCCCCGCACCATCAGGGTCTGCACCCTCCTTAACCGAACGGTGAGCCGCATCGCCCCGCTGCACATCGATTACAGCGGCTTCGAGGTAGGGGAGGACTACCTGGTTGGATACGGGCTGGACCATCTCCAGAAATGGAGAAACCTGCGCTATATCTGCTCGGTCAGCGGCGTGGTGGCATGAAACAGCCGGCCGGAAGCGGCCCCGCGAAGCCGGTGTTCGCCGTCAGTGAACTTCGCGCGCGGCTCGGGTAAAATAGAATCGAGGCTGATTGACAGACGATAGAGGGTACTATAGTTTAGCCTTGAAGTCGGAAGGGTGTGATGGTCATGGTCGAGCTGACACTGATAGGAGTACGGGTGGAGCTTCCCGCCAACCAGCCCATCGTCCTCCTCAAGGAGAAGACGGGAGACCGCTTTCTGCCCATCTGGATCGGTGCCTTCGAGGCCACTGCCATCGCCTTCGCCCTGCAGGGCATCGAGACGGCCCGCCCCATGACCCACGACCTCATGAAGAACATCATGGACCAGCTCGGCATCACAATGAAGAGCGTCGTCATCTGCGACCTGCGCGAGGGCACCTTCTTCGCGGATATCACCATGGACTACGGCGGCAAGCCCTTCAAGATCGACGCCAGGCCCAGCGACGCCATCGCCCTGGCGGTGCGGACCGGCGTGTCCATCTTCTCGGACGAGCACGTGCTCAATGAGGCCAGCGTCTTCATCCAGACCGAGGACGAGGACGAGATCGAGCGTTTCCGCGATTTCCTCAAAGACGCCAAGCCCGAGGATTTCATGTAGCTGATGCGGCCCGGGCCGGCGGCGGCGCCAGGGGTTGCCTCCTTCCCCCACCCCGGGGCATGGATTATAGCTAGCGGCAGTCAAGTACGATACTATTCTTGATGACCGGTGGCTTGTCCGATGGAAAGGGAAGGAAGGGTTTGACAAGAGACCGCCTCAGAAACCTCGAGAAGGCCGGCCTGCTCCTGATCTCGATCATCGTGATCGGCATCGCCGGTTACATGCTCATCGAAGGCGCCAGTTTCCTCGACTCCCTGTACATGGTGATCATCACCATCACCACCATCGGCTATGGTGAGGTATTTCCCCTGGGGACCGGCGGGGAGGTCTTCACCCTGTTCATTATCATCGCCGGAGTGGGAACCGTAGGCTATACCCTGGTCAGTACGGTAGAATTCATGGTGGAGAACAGCCTTTCCGGCTTGATGGAGAGGAGAAAGATGCGCAAGGATATCGAATCCATGATCGGCCACTATATATTATGCGGATACGGCAGGGTCGGCCAGCACATCGCCGATGACCTCAAGGACGCCGGCGCCAACTTCGTCGTCATCGAAAAGGACCCGGTGGCGGCGGAGAAGGCCGAGGGGCTCGGGTTCCTGGTCATCAGGGACGACGCCACCAGCGACGAGTGCCTCAAGGCGGCCGGGATAGAGAGCGCCAAGGGACTGGTCTCCGCCCTGTCCGGCGACGCGGAGAACCTCTATATCACCCTTACCGCCCGCGAGCTCTGCCCGCACCTCTTTATCGTCAGCCGCTCGGACAGCGAGGAATCCGAGCCCAAGCTGCGGCGCGCCGGGGCGGACAGGGTGATATCGCCCCACTCCATCGGAGGCAGGCGCATGGCGGCCATGCTCTTAAAACCCACGGTCTGGGACTACCTGGACCTAGTCACCAGGGGGCAGTACATAGAGTTCAACATCGAGAACCTCGAGTGGCGTATTGACGACGTGGAGGTCCAGGCCAACTCCTACCTGGACGGGAAGTCCATCGACGAGGCCAAGATATACTCCATCTCGGGAGCGCTGGTGCTGGCGGTGAAGAAACGTGGCCTCGGGTTCAACACCAAGCCCGCGAAGGATACCCGCCTCGACCCGGGCGACTATATCGTCGCCATCGGCACCGTAGACCAGCTGGCCAAGCTCGAGCAGGTAGCCACGTCGAAGGCCTGGTCCCAGGGCGGACGTTACACCTAGAAAAGTCCTTTCCCTCAACCTTACATCTAACTCGTGCCGGTAAACCTGTGCTTCATGTAGATGTATTTTGATATTATTGTGGGTGTCGAGACCGTCGTCGGGAAGAGAAGATCGTGGTGATGACTTTGGCCGACCGGGTGCGCGGAATCACGCTTACAGCCATCTTGGCGCCAGTGATCCTCTCCTGCCTGCTGTTTCCCGCCCTTGCGCCCGCCCAGGGTGAATCCGCAACGCTCTCAGACGAAGCCGACCGACTCTCCTACGAGGTCCTGGAGCTCAAGGCCCGCCTGCGTACGGCGCAGGGCAACCGCGACGCCATGCTCGCGGAACTGGCGGGGCTCGACACCGCCATCGCTTCCTCGGAAATGGAGATCGCCGGCCTCAACGAGGAACTCGAGGCCTGCCAGCAGGCCTATGACCTCTCGCTGCGCGCCCTCTACAAGCGTGGTACGGTGAGCGAGATGGAGGTCATCCTCGGAGCGCGTGAACTCGAAGAATTGTGGGAAGACAACGCCTACTTCGACCGCATAATGCAGTCGGACATAGACACCCTCGAACGCCTGAAGTCCAAACTGAACGAGGTGGACCTCAAGAGGCGAGAGCTGCGTGACCAGTACGCCCAGAGGAAACGCATGGCCGAGGCCCTGGATACGGAGGGCCTGGAGGCCAGGATAAGCGAACTGCAGGCCCGCCTGAGCGAGGTGGACGCGAGCCTCCGCTCCCTGGGCGACGGCGGGACCTCGCGCAACGCTCCCTCCGGACCTGCCCAGGGGTGGACGGTCCCGGCGCCGGGTGAGCTGCTGGAGCGGGTCCCGGTGATGCCGCCCCTCTCCGACTTCGAGCGCACCGGGATGGTCTTCTCCGGATACACCACGTGCTACGGAGAGGAGTTCGATGGCAACCCCACCGCGAGCGGGGTCATCTTCCATATGTACGACTATACCTGCGCCCACCGCACGTTCCCCTTCGGGACCTGGCTCCTGGTCACCTTCAGGGGCAGACAGACCATCGTCCAGGTCAACGACCGGGGGCCCTTCGTGCCCGGTCGCGTTCTGGACCTCTCCTACGGCTCGGCCCAGAGCATCGGCCTCGATGGAGTGCAGTGGACCGATTTCGAGATACTCGTCCCCAGGGAGAGATGAGGCGGGCGGTTTCCGGTAAGAGTTGTCACGGCGAGAGACGGTGGAGCCCTGATGCAGGGAACGGAATACCGGCGTTGGGATGAGGTGCGCTTTGCCCACCGCAGCGAACAGGAGTTCGCGCGCCTGCTCGACTTCTACGACATCAGGTGGCTGTACGAGCCGACGAGCTTCGATATCGAGTGGGACAAGAAGGGCAACGCGGTCTCGAAGTTCACCCCCGATTTCTTCCTTCCCGAGTATGACCTCTTCATCGAGATCACGACCATGAACCAGAAGCTGGTAACAAAGAAGAACCGCAAGATACGACGGCTGAAGGAGCTGTATCCCGAGGTAAAGTGCAAGATATTCTACCGCAAGGATTACCAGCACTTGCTCCTCAAGTACGACATCAACCTCGACGAGCATCCGGCTTCCTGAGGGCGGGGACAGAAGGCCTCGGCGGGCTTCAGGCACCCTGAGGGCACGTATGGCGTGGTGGGGGAGGGGAGAGGCCCGACCCGAACCCGTCACTCCGGTCCGTCGTCACGCATGACGAAGACGCAGCTCTCTCCGGTGGCCTCCAGGATGAACCGGCCGCCCAGGCTCAAGAAACCCTCCTCCATACGGCGGTGTATCTCGCATACAAGGCCGGGGTAATTGCGGGAGAACTCACCGAAGGGGCAGGTTATAAACCTGGCCTCCACGTCGCCGCCGGCCAGGTGCTTGAGGGTCGCCTTATGGCCCCTCCTCTCTATCTCCTGCGACCAGGCTTCGGCGACTTCGCGCATGCCCGCTCCGCGCTTGATGAAGGCCAGGGGAGAGGAGTGGGTGACCGCCTCCTCGCGGCCGCGCGCATAGGCTTCGTCCCCCATGCGCAGGGCCAGCGAGGCGCCTCCGTCCGCCAAGCCCCCGGCCAGCACCTCGGCCAGGAGTTTGTACCTGCGCGGGGGCAGGTTGAGGTCGAGCTCCTCACCGCTGGCATCGTATAGATGGGCCGGGCGGCCCCCCCTTGCGCCACGCTGGCGTACGATCCTGAGCAGGCCTCCCTTGACCAGCTTGTCCAGGTGCATCCTGGCGGCGTTGGCGTGCAGCCCGAAGAAGTCTGCGACCTCACGCACGGAGAGCGGGGAGTCCGAGCGCAGGACATATTCCATGATCTCACGGCGGGTCGGGTCCGCAAGAGCTGTGGATACCTGGGCGATCTGATCGCTGTAAGTCTTCATCAGCCTTCCGTCATCCGGTACTTGACGTAGTTATTATAACATAATATATTTATACCGTAAATATTGTATAATATGTGTAAAGGAGGCGTGATGGTAAAGGTCAAGTCTCGTTGCTGCAACTGCGGAGAGGTAGCCCTGTCCCTGGAAGACATCCTCCTGGTCGAGCACGGAGACGGCGAAGGCACCTTTTACACCTTTATCTGCTGTACCTGTGGGGGGGCGCAGGCCTATCCGGCAGACAGTCGTTTCATCGACTTCATGCGCATGAACGGAAGCGAGCCCGTAGTGCTCGTGCACCCCATCGAGATGAAACAGGCGGAGAACGATCCGCCCATCTGCTGGGACGACCTGCTCGATCTACACCTGCTGCTGCAGGAGGAACCCTGACCTGCGTCATGTCCGCAGCGAAAAAATCCCTGGCCTCGGAGGAATATTATGCTTAAACTACACTATAGAGGCATCGAATAAGGAGGTGAGAACATGGCGATTACCAAGGACATGACCATCCAGGAGGTGGTCGAGAGCAATCCGGAGACCATCAGGGTCTTCCTGGAGCACGGCCTGCACTGTATCGGATGCGCCGTTGCGCGTTTTGAGAATATCGAGCAGGGGGCCATGGCCCACGGCATAGATGTAGACGCTCTGATCAAGGACCTCAACGAGAAGACGACCGGAAACAACGGAGAAGGCACGCAATAGGGCAGGATGTCCACGGCGTAGATGATCGAGCAAAAGACCGCTAAAGGCGGTCTTTTTCTCTTGCCCACCCCACCACCACGGGCCGCCGGGCCGCACCAGGGGAGAGCCGGGCGCTGACCGGGATGCTTAAAGTAATGGGCCGCCCCGTGCCGAACTTTACAACAGAGGTGAGGCAATTGCTTATAAGGACAGGGAGCGGCGAGGGAGCGAGCAGGGAGCTCGCCCTCATCAGCCACCGGGGAGGCAAAGGTTTCGGACCCGAAAACACCCTGCAGGCCCTGCAGGCGGCCCTGGACCACGGCGTGGAGATGGTCGAGACAGATGTGCGCATGACCGCGGACAGGGTCCCCGTCATCCATCACAGCCCCTTTATAGGCCTGCACCTGATCTCCCGCATGGACGCGGATGAGCTGGCGGAGAAGGCGCCGGAAGTGCCCACCCTCGAGGCCTTCCTCACCCTCGCGGCGGACCGCTGCGCCGTCAACCTGGAGGTAAAGAAGTGTGACGCCGACGTCCTGGCCGCGACCATCGCGGGCGCCGCCCTGGCCCACCCTATACTGGTAAGCTCCTTCGACGCGGAATTCCTCCGGGACTTCAGGGAGACAGCATCAGGGGCCGAACTGGGGCTGCTCAGCCAGTACGAGCTGACCGCGGAGCGCATGCTCAGGGACGCCGAGCGCTGCGGCGCCACCACCCTGCTGCCGGCGAGCTTCACCGTCCGGCGGAACCTGGTGGAGGAGGCGCACACGGCGGGCGCCAGGGTCATCGCCTGGACGGTCAACTCCACCCAGCTACTGGGGGAGATGGTCGCAGCGGGAGTGGACGGGATCATCACCGACGCCTACAGCGAGATGAAGTCGTTCCTGGAGGCAGCGCCGGGTATACGGGAAGCCGCTGAAGCTGTGGCCGCGTGCGGCGCGGATAATCCAGCGTGAAACGTGAAAAGGAAGGGCAGAACATGGCGAACAGAAAGGGAGCCAGCGCCGACAGACCGGTGAGCGTATTCTCACTCGTGCTCATGATCCTCATGGTCGTGGTCATCATCTTCCTGGTCCTGGTGCAGAACGTGGACAGCTTCTCGGAGTTCTTCGGGGGCACGACCTTCAAGATAATCTTCGATATCGCCATCGTGGCCGGACTGGTCCTATTCGCCGCCTACCTGTTCACGCGCAGCTCAGAATACAACCGGCGGCTGGAGGCCATGATCGACCGTCTCGAGAGGTCCAATATGCTGCTGCAGGTGCTCAACAGCATCCAGGAGAGCGCGAACGCGAACCTCGACGCCCAGGGCCTGCTGGAGAGGTCGCTGGAGGCGGTGATGCCGCTCACCTCGTCCCTGGGCACTATCTACCTGCTCGACGAGGAGACCTCCCGCCTCGTGCCGCGTGCCCGCTACGGCACCGAAACCCCCCTGCGCGACCTTCCGGACTTCGCCATCGGAGAGGGGATAGTGGGCATGGTCGCCCAGTCTGGCGAGCCCGTCGAGGACAGGGGAGAGGGTCCGCGCTCACCGGGGATGGTCCGCTACGCCCTGCCCATCAGATCGGGCAACAGGCTAATGGGCGTGCTGGTGGCGGGCACCGGCAAGGGCGCATACACCGAGGAAGAGAAGACGCTGCTGCAGGCGGTATCCGAGGTACTGGGCAACTCGTTGACCAACGCCAAGCTCTTCAACCTGACCAAGCGCGCACTGGAGACGACCAGGAAGACGCAGGGTTACCTGGAGAGCTTCGTCCACGAAGCGCGCATGGGGGTGCTGGTGCTGGACGATCGCGGCGCGATGATGATCATCAACCAGGAGGCTGGGATGTACCTGGGCGCGGAGAAGGGCGACCTGTTGGGACGCAACGCCCTCGAGGCCCTGGATGCGCTGGGCACCAGGGGGCAGGACCTCGCCAGGGGATTCAGGGAATGCTACCGCGATATGCAGAGCTCCCATTACACCCAACCCGTATACGACGACACCACCATGCAGACAGCGGTGGTCAACATCTTTCCCCTCTTCAAGGAGGGCGGAGAGCTCATCGGGGCCGCGGCTACCATCAACAGCACCTGAGGGCCGGTTGCGAAAACCATGCGACCCCAACTATCCCGCTTTTCCCCAAATTGGAAGCAGCTGACCTGAGGGGCCAGCTGCCTTCCGGGTGGGGCGTTGGACTTTAAAAGTCCTATACATATTGTCGGCCAAAGTACAACAGCTTTCCATCGACCTTTGGTATTAGAGAACCTGCGCTTTTATGAAGGATCGCCTTTTTTGGTAGTATTGCTTACCCGCGCGGAGCGGGGCGGGACCCCCAGGAGTCTGCGCGGGCCGGGTGTGTGGGCGCCCGGTGCAAGCCGGGCAGGTGACCGGCACTACGGCGCATAGGGAGGCGGCAGGCCATACGGTTTTGAAAGGCCTTTGCTTTTGGGTTATGATACCTTTACCGTTCCCGCCACGTTGATCGTGGCACCTGCAAGAGGGAGCGGTGGGGTAGAGGCGCTGAGAAACGGCAGGCACAAGCACGCTGACGACATCTCTTACTGTTCCCGCCTGCTGACCGGCGGGGATGCTTCCGGGGGTCGGGGACGGGGTAATCAGCAGGCTTGTCCGGTAGGGTAAACGGAGTCTATGGGGGAGGGAGACCATGGAAAAGAACTTCAAGTACTGGCCCAAAGGTGTTTTCAGGAACCTGAGCTACCCGGAGGTGCCGATCCAGCAACTCCTGCGCTCAGCGGTGCTGCAGTGGCCCTGGCGCAACGCCATCATCTTCGGTGGCATGGAGATGACCTACCAGGAACTTGACACCCTGTCCGACCGCTTCGCCACCGCCCTGGCGGCCTTGGGGGTGAAGAAGGGGGACCGGGTGGGCGTCCACCTGCCCAACTCTCCCCATTTCGCCATCGCCTACTACGGGCTGCTCAAGGCCGGTGCCATCTTCGTCCCCATGAGCCCCCTGCTGGCGGACCGGGAGATCGACTTCGAGCTCAACGACGCGGGGGTGGAGACCTTCATCGGCCTGGACATGCTCTTCACGGTGCCACAGCAGGTGATCCCCAACAGCCCGGTGAAGAGGACAATCCTCGTCAGCCTGGCGGATGCCTATCCGCCCCTCACCGCGCCCGTGAAGATGCTTCAGAAACAGCCGGTGCCCGAGGGGACCCTCGATTTCGCGGCCCTGCTCGCCGAATATCCGGCCGAGCCGCCCGAGATAGAGTTCAACCCCAAGGAGGACCTGGCCCACATCGCCTACACGGGCGGCACCACCGGCACGCCCAAGGGCGTGATGATCACCCATTATAACGCGGTGGTGAACTGCTGCCAGTTCGCGTACTGGTTCTTTGGCGGAGATATCGACTACCAGGACGGCAAGTTCATGACCAAGCGCATGGAAGGCGACCGGGAGGAGGACCATATCCTGGGGCAGGGAGTAGAGGTCTCTCTCATCGTCGTACCCTGGTTCCACGCCATGGGCGTCATCGGCTACCTCTCCATGCAGCTCAGTGGCGGCAATACCCTGGTGGTATTCCCGCGCTTCGAGCCCACGGAATACCTGCAGGCCATACCCAAGTATGGCGCCACCGTCTTCGGGGGCGCCCCCCAGCTCTTCGTGCCCCTGGTGGAGAACCCGTTGTTCAAGGAGACCGACATGAGCGGGGTCAAGCTGGTCGTCTCCGGGGCGGCCCCGATACCGCAGCACCTCCTGGAGACCATGCAGGAGAAGATACCCGGTGTCATCTGCGAGGCCTACGGGCTCTCCGAGTGCACCATGGGCTGTTGCGCCAACCCTCCCAGCCGGGAGGGTTTCCGCCTCGGCTCCGTCGGGCTGCCCATCCCGGACACCGAGATCGTACTCAGGGACGCCGAGGACGGCGTGACCGAGGTGCCGGTGGGCGAGATAGGGGAGATCTGCATCAAGGGGCCGCAGGTGATGCAGGGATACTGGAACAGGCCGGAGGAGACGGCGCAGGTGCTCAAGGACGGCTGGCTGTACACCGGAGACATCGGCCGCTTCGACGAGGACGGCTATCTCTACATCGTCGACCGCAAGAAGGACATGCTCATCTACAAGGGCTATAATGTCTACCCCCGCGACCTCGAGGACGTCATCAACGACCACCCCGCCGTGGCGCAGTCCGCCGTGGTGGGGAAGTACGACGAGCGGGCCGGAGACATCCCCGTCGCCTTCGTAGAGCTCAAACCGGGTGCGCAAACCAGCGAGGAGGAACTCCTGGAATACGCCAACGCCAAGCTGGCAGCCTATAAGAAGATCAGGTTGATACGTATCGTCGAGGCCCTTCCCGCAAGCGGAGCGGGGAAGATCCTCCGCAGGGAACTGCGCGACCAGGCCCAGGACTTCAAGATCTGAGCCTGCTCGCGCGGCACGAGAATGAAGGGAGGCCCGGCCCGGCCGGGCCTCCCTCAAGAATATAAACTTTACATAAGATATATTATCGGCGTTATCGAGGTGGGCGTCGCGTCCACTCTAGCTTCAGCAGCTAACCTCCCGGGGGCCGTTAGGAACTGACCGTCGGCTTCTCGACCGCTCTCTCCTGGCGCGCCACCCCTTTTTCACGTATGTCCACGGACATAATAGCCGTGTTGCCTCCCGGCGGGGCTTTCACGCATCGCCTCCATCTCGGCTCTCCTGACCGTCACCGGCCCTTTCGTTGCAGACCGCCGCTCCGCCACCCGGACCGGCACCGCCTTCCGCTCCCGCCACGGCTGAAGACATCGCGGAGCGGCAGCCCTTTTTGCTTTGCGTGGGACGGGACGGCCCATTAGTCCCTGAGACGACGCTCAAAGCATCAAAACGTACGATATATACAGACATGTATATATGTAACCCCTTTTATTTCAATACCGGAGAGTAACGCTTATACTGGTTCCTATCAGGGCCGGGGCGCCTCATTGATGGGCGACATCGTCTGCCGGGAGGAGAACATGGCCAAGGTAAAGGTTTGCGGGAGCTGCGGGGTACCCAGGGAGTTCTCCCGCGAACACGACTGGAACTCCGACGGTTCCATATCCCAGAAGAAGAACCCGGACCACCGGGTCATATTCTACGAGACCGAGGGCATCAACCTCCTGCTCGCCAACATCTCCGAACTGGTGGGCATACCCATCGACCGTATCGCCATCGAGGGCAAACGCAAATCGACCTTCAACTACGCCAGCGGCATGTTCTCGGGGATGAAGCTGGTGATCATCAAGGCCCTGCTGCGCCGCAAGGTCTACGAGACCATCGCCAAGCGCGGCGCCCTCCTGGGTTACGGCCACTACGAGTTGCTCGACTTCAAACCGGGAGAGTTCCTCGAGATCCATGCGCGCAATACCTACAGCCGCATCTTCTTCAGCGGGGACATAGCGGGGGTCTTCAACGTGGTGGAGGGCCTGCCGGCCGAGGTCACTTACGAGGAGCGCGATGACGGCCTGGCGATACGGGTCGTCCCCGGCGCCGAGGTTGAAGAGATGGCGCAGCGCCTGGAGCGCGTCGTCCTGCCGCGCAAGCCCGGCGCCATCTCCTACCAGCGCTGCCCGGAATGCGGCCTGCCCCTCGACTTCAAGGACTATCGCTGGGACGTCGATGACGGGTCCATCACCGACAAGGCGACGGGAAGGCGCATGGCCATCCTGGGAGCAGAGGGCGTGGAATCCGTATTCCGCGAACTGGAAGCGGAACTGGGCGAGGAGTTGCCCAGGACCATCGTCGAGGCGCAGCGACGATACGTCGTGGAGGTCCTTGGCCAGGAAGAGGTCCGCCGGGACCCGAGTTACCTGACCCGCCAGGTCGCACTCCGCGGCATGGGCAACGTGGTCGAGTTCGAACTGGAGCGCGGCAGCCTCCGGGTGGTGGTGGAGAACGCCCTCCCTCCCCTGCTGGTGGCCGGCATGCTGCAGGGCATCTTCGATCTCCTGAGCGGGGGCAGCTCGGATCTGGCCTACCGGCGCGACGGCGGCACCTTGATCTTGAGCCTCAAAGCTTCCCGGGAGGCCTCCTGACGCGCGGCCGAGCCGGCACCTTCTCCCTGCCTACGAGACCGGCCTGAAAGCCCCCGGCAGCCATATCTCACTCGCGGGCCGGGCTGCGGCCTACGTCCAGCACCGTTTTCTATGCCGGTCTCAGCTGGGCCTGAAGGCCAGCAGGGTCTTGGCCCCTTCCCCCTCGCCCAGGCGGATGAAGTCCGACTTCATTGGGGTGCCTATGGCGATGGACTCCGGCCTGGCCGCGTCGACCCCCTCGATGCGGGCTACGATCCTCGGGCCTTCCTTCAGGGTGACGACCCCGGTGCAATAGGGGTTCCTGCGGTCATAACCCAGTTCGACCATGTGGGGCGGCGCCACGAATATGCAGGTGAAGGCGGCCAGCTCGCCTTCCCCGACCATCTCGTGCCACTCCATGTCGTCACTGCGGCAGGCGATGCAGAAATGGCGCGGCGGCACGTAGAGCTCGCCGCACTTCCTGCACCTGGATCCCATGAACTTGCCCTCGCTCAGGAACTGCCGGTAAGAGATATCGCTGAAAGGACGCTCTTCCATCGCCCTACCTCCTCTCGAAGATGGTGAAGGTGCAGGTGCCGCCGGTGCCGCCCAGGTTCTGGGTGGCACCGATATAGAGATCCCTTCCCGGGATCTGCCTCTCCCCCGCCTCTCCCCGCAGTTGCTTCCATATCTCGAACATCTGGGCCGTGCCCGTGGCCCCCACGGGGTGCCCTTTGCACTTAAGCCCCCCCGAGGTGTTGATGGGCATGCGCCCGTCCCTTCTCGTCTCGCCCTCGGCGATGGCCTTGTACCCCTCCCCCGCCTCGAAGAAACCCAGGTCCTCGATGTGGATCAGCTCGGCGATGCTGAAACAGTCGTGCACCTCCGCGAACTGGATGTCCCGTGGCTTCAGCCCGGACATGCCGTAGGCCTCCTTGGCGGCGTTCTTGTTGGCCTCGAACGAGGTCAGGCTGGGGCAGGCATGCAGGCCCCTGCCGCTGCCCTGGCCGAACCCCACCACGTAGATGGGATCGTCCGTGAAGTCTTTGGCCAGCTCCTCGGCGACCATGAGCACGCAGCTTGCCCCGTCGCTGATGGGGCAGCAGTCGTAGAGGTGCATGGGCCAGGCTACCGGCGGATTGAAGGCCGGGTCCCACAAGGCCTCCTTCTCGTCGGCCCAGCCGGGGACGGGCAGCCCCTTCTTCTCCGCCTTCGCCTTTCTGGCCTCCATGAGGTCCTTGATGGTCTGCTTGAACTGGCCCTTGGGATTGAGGGGGGCGTTCTCATGGCTCTTGATGGTGATGTTCATGAGGTGCTCGCGCCCGGCCCCGTACTTGTTGAAATATGCCGTGGCCAGGGCCCCGAAGACCCCCGGGAAGGTATAACCCGCATCGCCCTCATAGGGGGAGGTGGCCAGGGCCAGGCCCTCGGTGACCTCCTCCGTCGTACACTTGGACATCTCCTCCACCCCTCCCGCCAGGACTATATCGTACATGCCGGAGGCGATGGCCATGAGGCCGTCCCGCATCGCCAGGGTGCTGGAGGCGCAGGCACCCTCGGTCCTGGTCACAGCCTTGGGAGCGATGCCCGTCAGGTCGGCGATTATCGGCCCCCAGTGCGCCTGGTGCACGAAGAAATCGTTACTGAAGTTGCCGATCCAGGCGGCCTGAATGTCAGCGGGGTCGAAGCCCTTGTCCACGCCGGCGATCATCTCGCTGAAGGCCTCGGCGAAGACGTCCTTGGAGTCCTTGTCTGGGAACATGCCGAAGTTCGACATGCCCGCTCCGACGATCGCGACTCCCCTGCCCAACTTTCTCTTACCTGTCATCAGCCGACCTCCTTAAACCTGGTGACCAGACTTGCATCTGCCGTCTGGCCCCGCCCGTATGGTGGCAGCGCCCGTCTGGCGGCGGCCCGGGTCATACGGCCTCCCTCTGCCTGAGCCTTTCCATTATGAAATCGACGATGTCCTGGGTGGCCGTGGCGGGTCCGAAGACCCCGTCTATACCGATCTCCCGTAGCTCGGCATGGTCCTGCTCGGGGAAGACCCCCCCGATGAGCAACAGGAAATCATCGCGCGCGCCCTGTTGCTCGAGTTCGGTGACGATCTCGCGGCTCCATTCCAGGTGTGCCCCGGAATGCACGGAAAACCCTATGACGTCCACGTCCTCCTGTATGGCCGCCTCCACTACTCCCTTGACGTTCTTGAAGCCGAAGAAGATGGTCTCCATGCCGGCCTCGGAAAGCGCCTTGGAAACGGTCATAATTCCGCGCCAGTGCCCGTCCAGGCCCGGCTTGAACAGCAGTACCCTGATCTTCCTATCCACGTATCCACCCCCTATTCAAGCCACGAAAGGCAACTGCCAGATGCCCCATATCTCGCGGTACACGCCGGTTATCTCCCCCAGGGACGCGCCGGCAGCGGTGAGTTCCCTGACCACCGGCAGCACGTTCTCCCGCTTCTCGCAGACTGATCGAAGCTGGTCGAGGAGGACCGAGACCTTCGCATTGTCCCGCTCAGCGCGCAGGTCCGCCAGCCTCTTCTTCTCTATCTCGGCGGCGCGGGGGTTGGTGCGGAAAGGCGGCGTTGGGTCCTCCCCCTCCATGACGTAACAGTTCACCCCGATGATGCTCTCCCTGCCGCTCTCCTGGTCGCGCCGGCGCTTGTTGAAAGCCTTGCTCATCTCATTGAACAGCCAGCCCGTGTTCAGGGCCTCGACCACGCCGCCCATCTCCTCGATGCGCATGAAGTATTCCCAGATGCGCTCCTCCAGTTCCCTGGTGAGGGATTCCACGTAGTAGGACCCCGCCAAGGGATCGACGACCGAGGCCACCCCGGTCTCCTCCTGGATCAGTTCCTGGGTGCGCACGGCCAGGCGTACCGACTCCTCCGACGGCAGGCAGATGGCCTCGTCGTACGAGTTGGTGTGCAGGGACTGCGTGCCGCCGAGGACCGCCTCCAGGGCCTGGTAGGCGGTACGGATTATATTGACCATCGGCTGCTGGGCGGTGAGGGAGCTTCCGGCGGTCTGCACGTGGAAGCGGAAGCGGTAGGCGTCGGGGTTTTCAGGCTGATAACGCTCCTTCATCAAGCGGTACCAGAGCTTGCGCGCGGCACGGTACTTCGCAATCTCCTCGAAGAAATCGCGGTGAGCCGAGAGGTGGAATGCCAGGCGGTGTACGAAATCGTCGATCTTCCAACCCCGCCGCAGCAGCTCATCGATGTGCGCCACGGCGTTGGCCAGCCCCATGGCTATCTCCTGCACCGCATCTATGCCCCCCTCGCGGTAGTTGTAGGTGGTGAAGTTGATGGGGTTCCAGCGCGGCGCCTCGCCCATGGCGGTGCAGTACTCGATGAGATCGCATGCCAGCTTGAGCAGGTCGGCGGGCCTCAAAGAGCCCCAGGGGATGTAGCCGATGGTCATGGTGAGGATATCGTTCTGGGTGGTGCCCGAAAACTGCTCCTTGCGCAGGCCCCGTTCTTTGAGGACGTTGAAGTACATGGAAGTGATGGCCGCCGAGGTCATGGGCTCCACCACCAGGGCTACGCTCATCTTGTCCAGCGGCAGGTCTTCGGCAAGGGCCTTCATCCCCCGTATGGAAAAGAGCGGCACTCCTTCCTTCCCTACCTCGTGCGCGGCTCCTTCAACCTCCTGGTCCGGGTCCACGCCCGAGAAGGTCAGCGAATCGACGGCGGCTGAGAACCCGGTCTCCCCTTCCTCATAGAGCATCTTCCAGCGCTGATTGGTCTCCTCCGGCGTGCCGTGGCCGGAGAACATGCGAATGGTCCAGAGCCTGCCCCGGTACATGGTCGGGTACACGCCCCGGACGAATGGTGGCTGGCCGGGAAACCCGATGTCCTCGAGGTAGTCTATCCCCTCCGTGTCCAGGGGCGTATACAGGTCTTTCACCTCGATACCGGCGTCGCTCACGAATTCGTCCCTGCGCTCGGCCCACCGCTCTTTGTCCTTCTTCCATTCCTCTTCCGCCTGCCGGATCTTATCGTTCTCCTCCATCCTCACCAACCCCTTTTATCTCGTACCGCCCCGGCTTCTGCCATGCGGCCTTCGATCGCTCCCCGGGCTCTCCCGCTCAACCCTTGAGAAGCGACCTGGATATGACCAGGCGCTGTATCTGGTTAGTCCCCTCGTATATCTGGGTTATCTTGGCATCGCGCATCATGCGCTCCACGGGGTAGTCCTTCATGTAGCCATAACCCCCCATGACCTGCACGGCATCGGTGGTCACGCGCATGGCGGTGTCGGACGCCTTCATCTTGGCCATGGCCGAGTAGAGAGAGAGGTCTGGGTCCTTATTGTCCGCCATGGCCGCCGACCTGTAGACCAGCATGCGAGAGGATTCCACCTCGGTCGCCATGTCCGCCAGCATGAACCCGACCCCCTGCAGCAGGCCTATGGGCTTTCCGAACGACTTACGCTCGCGCGCCCAGCTGACAGCGCTCTCCAGGGCCCCCTGGGCCAGGCCAAGTGCCTGCGCTCCAACCAGGGGGCGCGAGTTGTCCAGCGTTTTCATGGCCGTAACGAAGCCGGTACCCTCCCCGCCCAGCATGTTTTCCGCCGGCACCCGGCAATCGTCGAAACGCAGCTCCGTGACCTGCGCTCCCCGCAGCCCCATCTTGTCCTCGACCTTCCCCATGCTCAGGCCCTCTCCCGCTTCCACACAGAAAGCGCTAATGCCACGGTAGCCTTTCTCGGGATCGGTCATGCAGAACACGGAATGCACCTTCGCCAGGCCCCCGTTGGTGATGAAGCATTTCTCCCCGTTGATCAGGTAATCGTCACCGTCACGCCTGGCGATGGTCTTCGTCGCCCCGGCGTCGGAACCGGAGTCCCGTTCGGTCAGGCAGAAGGCCGCCAGCTTGTCCCCCGTGGCGGTGGCGGGAAGGTACTTGCGCTTGGTCTCGTCCGAGCCGGCGGTGACGATGGGGTACACGGCCAGCTTCTGCACGACGAAGATGAGAGAGCTGGTGCCGCATACCCTCGCCAGCTCCTCGCCCACAATACAGCAGGACAGCAGATCGGCGCCCGCGCCGCCGTATTCCTCCGGTATGGCGTAACCCAGCAGGCCCTGGGAGGCCAGCAGTTGCTGGATGTCCCAGGGGTATTCGCCGGAACGGTCGATCTCGGCAGCACGCGGGGCGATTTTCTCCTCCGCCAGCCGCCTGATCTCCTTGCGCAGCGCCTCCTGTTGCGGTGTCAGATAGAAACCCATGTCTTTCCTTTCGCTTATAACGTCCGCCGCATGGGGCAGCTTCGTCCCATCCTCTGCCGCGGCGGCCGTTCCGCGCAACTTCTAGAACGTGAACAGGCTTATACCGCCGCTGACCTCGATTGCCTCACCGGTGACGAAGCTGGCTTCATCGGAGGCGAGAAAGGCTATGACCTCGGAGAGTTCCCTCGGATCACCGGAGCGGCGCATGGCCACACGCTTGATGATGCGCTCCCGGAAGGGTTCGGCCACGTCATAGAAACTGCCGGCGTCGAACACCCCGAGCACCACGGCGTTGCAGGTGATGTTCTTCCGCGCGCCCTCCAGCGCCACCGTTTTGGTCAACCCCAAAAGACCCGCCTTGGTCGCGGCGTAGCTGCACTGGCCGAAGCCGCCCATGGTGCCTGTCACGGAGGATACGTTGATGATCCTCCCCCAGCCCTTCTCGGCCATGCCGGCGAAAACCGCCTTGATGAGCAGGAAAGGCCCCGTGAGGTTGATACCGACGTCCGCGTCCCAGTCCTCCTTGCTCATGTCGGTGATGGTAATCGCCCTGACTATTCCCGTGGCGGCGTTGTTGACCAGTATATCCACAGGCCCCAGCTCCCCGACTACCTTCGCCACCCCTTGCTTGACGCTGTTTTCGTCGGCCAGGTCTATCCCGACCGCCATGGAGCGTCGTCCCTTCGCCCCGATCTCCTCCACCACCGCCAACGCTTTGGCCTCGTTGCTGTTGTAGGCGAGCGCCACATCCGCCCCGTGCTCGGCCAGCACCAAGCCGTGTACCCTTCCCAGGCCCCCCGATCCCCCGGTGACCAGCGCAACCTTTCCTTCCAGAGACATCCATTTCCCCCTTTACGATCGCCGCTCCCGACAGTCCCTACACCTCTTCTTCCAGCGGTTTGCCGGTATGATATGCCCAACCGTGACAGCGGGCCACTTCTCCACCATCCGCGCTGCTCACCACCATGCGGTAAAAGCCCATTTTTCCCGCCCTCTTGATCAGTTCGACCTCCGCATACAGTTCGCCCTGTTGGGGCGGCGCCGCGAGGAAGTCGATCCCCACCGACAGGGCCATGGCCCTCGTGCCGAACGAATTCGCAGCCGCCCCGAAGGCCACGTCGGCCAGGGAGAAGATAACCCCGCCGTGGATCATGCCCATGAAGTTAAGGTGCCCCGGTCCAAGTCTCAACCTGACCCTGGCCCACCCCTGCCTCAGCTCCAGTAGCTCGGCCCCCAGGGTATTCGCGTACGAGTCACCCTCTATCCGTTTTCTGGTTTGCGCGGCGACCTCATCGACCATCCCACACCCCCATCCTGCGTCTCATGAGCGTATCTGTCATTCCCTGCTGCCCGCCTGCGGTTTTTCTCTCCGGTCGCCGTCTTCATGCCCGCTCACCGCCGTCTGGGGCATAAACGGTGAAGTCCTGCTGCCGAAAACGTCGCTACCCCTGGGAAACTGAAAAACTCAATTGCGTTTACGCGTTTAATACATTCAAGCACCATGCATTTTACCTGTCAAGAAGCGTCCAGCGGCTCGCCGCTCCGCCCCCCGACCCGCATCCTTTGCCCCGGCTCCTCCCGCCCGTCTCCCCTTGACGAGGGCGTGACGATCCCCTCCATGAGGATCTTCATGAATGCGGCATAGACGTCCTCCAGGCTGAGCCCGCTTTCTATCAGGAGGTAGGGGTTTCGCGAGATCTCCACGATCCCCTGCACCATGTAGGCTAGCACCACCGGGTTGACGTCGGAGCGGAATTCTCCGCTCCTCTCCCCCTGTTCTATGATGCGGATGAGCGTGTTGACGATCTTCTGGTAAAAATCGCCATAGATGTCGAATACGTCCGGGAAATACGTCTCCACTTCACTCACCAGGGATGGCTTGATGTGGGAGACCTCGTCGATGACATGCTTGCTCATGAGGTAGAGCTTGGTCATGGCGTCTTCGTCGAGTTCCAGTATCTCCTCCGCGCGCCGCAGTATCTTGGCGGCCCTGCGGTTGAGCGCCAGCGCGAAGAGCTCGTCCTTGGAGCCGAACGACTCGTACACCGTCTTCTTGCTCATGCGCAGCCGGCGCGAGAGGTCGTCCATATTGAAACGCCGGTAGCCGACTTCGAAGGCGAGTTCCTCCGCTTCCTGCAGTATCTTTTTCCGCTTGTCGTCGTTCATCTCAGCACGGCTTTCCCGGAGGGACTATCCCTTCTTGCCCGATGACCTTCCCTTGCGATCCAGCCCCGATCCACGCCTGCGTTCACCTTCGCCCTCTATTCTAGCAACAATACCGCCGATCCAGCGCGACTCTTCTCCATATGCGGATTGTTCCCTGGCCAGTATGTCCAGAAACGTCTCGTCCGCTATCCCGTCCAGCAGCTCCCTCTCCCTCGCCAGTTGCCTGGCCTGGGCGGCAAGAAACTCGCGGCGCTGCCGTAAGGCATCCGCCGCCTCCTTTTTGTCCAGGCAGTCAAGGAAGAATACTCCGACCGCGGTGCTCATGCGTATGGGCTCCCGGCTCGAGCAGATGGAATACACGAGGTCCCGCAACCTCTCCTGGCCGGCCGCGGTGATAGCATAGACCCTCTTTTCCGGCAGGTTCCCCTCCCTCTCGGTCCAGGAGGTCAGGCACCCCTCCTCCTGCAGGCGCGCCAGTGCCTTGTAGACGCCGACCTTGCTGGCGCGTGCCCAACGCAGCATACCCCTTTCCCCCATCTCGCGCACTAGGTCGTACCCGTGCCTCTCTCCCTGCGCGAGCAGCCCCAGGACCATGGCCGCCACCCTGGAGACCATGTCCCCACCTCCTTATAGTTAACTGTTTATCGGTTAACTGTTAACTATTATATGGCGCCGCCTCAACACCGTCCACGCTGGCGTGAAGACATCCATCGTGGCCCCCCACCGCTCATCGCGGCGGGGGTACCTCCAGCTTCCCGTCGGCGATGCGGATAAGGCGGTTCACGACCTCGCCGCAGAGCATGCGCAATTCGAAAGCGTTGAGGTAAGAAGTAGCCGAGACATCGAAGAGGATTCGCGCATTGGGCGCGAACTCCTCGTCTCCCCTCCAGATGATGAAGAGGAGCGGCAGGCGCGGGAAGGTGCCGATCACCATGCCCAGGTCGCCCTGGTCCACCTCCCGCCCGCCCAGTTCAAGGCAGGCGGCCCGCATCCCCTCCAGGTCGGCACCGAACCTGCGGCATACCCTCTCCTCCACGGTGTCCGAGAAGCTCTTGGTGTAGAAGAGTCCGTCCTTCAGCTCGCGGTACGGCACCCACTGGTTGGCCAGGGGGACCGCCGTCGCGTTGGCCATGTACAGAACGGCCAGGAGTTTGACCACGTATGTATCGAGGAACGGGGGCACCTCAAAGGACAGTTCCGGGTAGCGGATGCGCATCTCCCAGCGCATGATGCCCAACCTGAACTCGCCGCCCTCGCAGGGGATGCCGGTCCTCTCGGATATCTCCTCCGCGCTCCCCGCCTTCAGCGCCCGGCTCGGTTCCGCGAAGGGGTCCTGCGCCCGTGGTCCGTCCTCTGCCATGTTCCGTTCCTTCCCTGCTTTTGCCGTGGCCTGCTACGGCCATCGCTGGCCGGCACCGCGGTCGCGCATCTTCTGTGGTGCAGCCGCCACAACACCTGGCCGGGCCGGGCCGGAGCCGCTCAGGTCGATGGACTCGCCCCCCGCCAGCCTGGCCAGCGGCGCCGGCTGAGGCGCTCCCCCGGCATCGCATCCTTTATACACCAGTCGCATGCTGTGGCGTGACGCGGCGGGGTATATGGTCTCGCTCACGCATAAAGACTTTCCCGCCTGAGCGGCTGAGGTCGCACGCTCTCCGCTGCGATCTTGCGATACTGCGCCCATCTTATCTCCTCGGGGATCAGCCCTCGGGCTGGAACCTCCGGCCCTTCAGCGCGCCGCCCCCACCAGGCCCCTCACCCGTGTGGGCACGGTGCGTGACAGCTTTTCCGACCAATCCAGCAACACCTCGTCCGCGTAGCCCTTCCTGCCGGCATAACCCGGTTCCAGGGTGCGTTCGGAGCGGAACTGCTGCAGCACCAGGGACGCCGCGCCCTCCAGCCGCCGGGCCAGCGATTCGAGGTCCTCCAGCCCCACCAGTCCCGGCACCACCGTGCAGCGGAACTCGTGCTCGACGCCGCTGGCGATTATGGCCCTGATGGACTCTCCTATTCTCCCAGGGTCAACCGGCCGCCGCACCACCTGGGGGTACCTAGCGAGCGAGGCCTTGAGGTCCATGGCCACGAAGTCCACCAGGCCGTCCGAGAGCATCTCCGCAAGCAGGCGCGGGCGCGAGCCGTTGCTGTCTATCTTCACCGCCATGCCCATGGCCTTGAGCCGCCCGCACAGCAGCGGCAAGTCGTCGTGGATGGTCGGCTCTCCCCCGGTGATGGAGACCCCGTCCAGCCAACCGGAGCGCTCGCGCAGGAAAAAGGCGAGGTCATCCCAGGCGATCGTCTCCGCCGGGCCGCCCTCCGCCAGCAACTCGGGGTTGTGGCAGTAAGGGCAGCAAAAGTTGCAGCCGCCCAGGAAGAGTACGGCGCAGATCTTCCCCGGCCAGTCCAGCATGCTCGAGGGCAGCAGGCCCCTCATGTTCTCGAAACAAGCCATGTTCAGACGAGGTACTCGGATACGTCCCTGGGGCTCGGCACGGAGCAGCGCCAGGCGAACACCTCGCTCCCGCTCTCATCGACGACCACTATGGACGGGGTGCACAGTACGCTGTAGTAGGCGGCTTCCGCCAGGCCGTCCGGCTGCTCGATGTCGTATATCTCCGTCTCCGGGAAGCTGCTCGCTACCTCCTTGGCCGCCGGACACTTCTGGCAGTCCTGCTTAACGAAGACCTTGAGATGCTGCATGCTCCCAACCCCCTTTCAGGTCCGTCCTTACGCGGTCTTTCAGCTCCCCCACCTTCCCCTTGTTCCAGGTGGTCACCTTGGAGAAGTAGCCCACGATGCGGGTGATGCCGTAGGTGTTGTCCGAGCCGCACCGCGGACACTCCTCGTGCAGGCCGCGGTGGGTGCGCCTGCAGTCGTTGCACACCGTGAACTCCGGGGAGAAGGCGATCTGCGACGACTGCGTATTGTGGAAGGTCTTGATGACGAAGTTCTTTATCGACGCCGGGTCCGGCTCGCTCTCCCCCAGCCATATATGGCAGATGGCCCCCGCGTCGATGAGCGGGTGGAATAGGCTCTGCTTGTGCACCCGCTCGATGTAGTCGAGGTCCGCTTCCACGTTGAGGTGTACGCTGTTGGTGTAGTAGAACTCGTCCTTGTCCAGCCCGCCCTTGAGCACCCGCAGAGCCTGGGTGGGATAGTACTTGGTGTCCAGCTTGGCCAGGCGGTAGCCGCTGGACTCCGCCGGCGACTCCTCGAGCACCAGGTTGATGCCGTACTCCTGGGAGAGGCGCTTACAGGTCAGGTTCATGTGGGCGACCACCTTGAGGCCAAACTTCAGCGCTTCCTGGGACTGGTGCAGCTCCATGCCCGTGTGGTACTGCACCATCTCGTTGAGGCCGAGCAGGCCCGCGAGATAGGTCAGGCGCTCCAGCCGCAGGTAGGGCTCACCGTCCTTGGCGTCACAGAGGACGGAGAGGGGCCCGCCCACACCCTGCTCGAGGAGAGTGCCGATGAACGCCTTCTTCTGGATGTGCGCGTTGGCCACCAGTTGCAGCGCCTTCTCCAGTTCGTGGAAGAGCACCTCGTCCGACCCGTTCGCCTTGTAGGCGATGCGCGGCAGGTTTATGGTGATGTTCTGCAGGGCGGAGAAACGCATCCTCTCCGGCCTCATGGCCTCCTGGAGGTCTTCCTCGTTGAGTTTCAGTTTCAACCGGCAGCACTGGGAGACGGTGATCTCGTCGCCACGGTCGAAGACGAAATAGGTTATCCCCTGGCGCGAGGCCACCCTGCAGGCTAGGTCCAGGAACTCTTCGTGGCCCTCGGTACGGAAGAAGTCGTCGTTGATATGTAGCAGCGGCTTGGGAAAGACGAAGGTCTTGCCCATGGCGTCTCCCTCCAGGTAGACCTCGAAGAGGGCGGTGAGGAAGGTCTGGGCCTCCTTCTCGTAGTCCTTGTAGGTCTTGCCGGTGTACTCTCCCCCGGGGCCGATGGCCGGGGCGTCCCGGAAGTGGCGCGGGATACTCCAGTAGAGGTTGAAGTCGGTGAAGACCACCTGGCTCCCCCGGGCGCCGGCGAGCTGGTTGAACTCGTAGATAAGCATCTGGGCCAGCTGCTTTATGCGCTCGTAGCCCAGCCCCACCAGGTAGGGGGCGAAGAACATGTTCACCGCTTCCCAGCCGATGGCCCCCGCGTAGTGCGACTGCAGGGTGGAGGCCATCTTCACCATGTGGCCAATGAGCACCTCGGGGTGCTTGGCCGGCCTGGACGTGCTGGTGATGTTGGGCAGCGAGATGCCGTACTTCTTGATATAGTCCAGGCTGTGTCCGCCACAGTTGTGTGAATAGATGCCGTTGGCGATGAGGGTCCCGCTGTCGGTGGTGACGTCGTAAATGTATACGTCCAGCACCTCGACGGGCTCCGCCATGATCACCCTGGCGCGCCGCGATGCCGGCGCTGGTTCTCCCCTCCCGTGCTCGCGGCCGCGCCGTACGCGCGTCCCCATGGAGGCTTGCGCCGCCTCGGAGACCAGCTCCTGCAGCCTCTGGTGGGCGACGAAGACGTCCTCCGCGTTGAAGCGGAACTTGAAGGAGGTGGCATTGGCCTCGACCAGGTGGGTGATGTTTATCTCCTCCAACCCCCGGGTGCGGCCCTCCTCCACGTCCAGGGTCTCCATCTCCTCCCCCACCTCGACCAGGGAAGCCGGCTTGATGTCGTCAGAGGTGATCACCGGGTGGTCGTGGGTGACCACGCAGTATTTACCGTCCGAGGTGGCCAGAAAGACCATGCCCTTGCCCAGGCGGTCCTTCTTCACCACGCGCTTGATGTCCGTCCAGTTGCCCCCGCGGTCCAGCATCTCCAGCCTGCCGGGGTATTTGACCCGCACCGTCGGCTCCGGCCACGTCTCGCCGGGCAGCAGGTGATAGAGCTGCTCCATGGTGGTGGTGAAGACCAGTTGCGTGCCCTTGACCCTCCAGTGCACCACCGTGTCCCCCAGGTAGGAGTAGGGCCTGATGATGAACCCCAGGTCGTGGAGGTGGATGTCCCCCACCATGTGCGCCCGGGCGATGTCCTCGCTGAAGACGTTGCGCAGTGCGAACTCCTTGAGGATGGCCTCGGCCAGGGTGAGGTTGATGGACTCCGGGTTGTGGGTGGTGTTGGAGTTCTCCTTGTTGGCGCTGGTGATGATCTGCTCCACATCGTACATGGGAAGTCCGATGTGGGAGTGCTTCTTGTGCATGGTCCCCAGGCCCCGTTCCAGGAGCTCCAGGTCCACCAGCTCGCGGATGATGGAGGTGGTCACGGTGTTGATGTGGCCCTGGATTATGCGCTCCTCCACGCGGTCCGCGATCTCCCGGGCCAGCTCCGGGGTGGCGTCGGTCTCCAGGACCAGCGAGTTCACTATCTTGTCCTTGTCCCAGAGGTTGATCTCCTCCTTCGAGGAGGTGCTCACCAGGAGAGCTATGTCGGTGGCGTCGCTCGCCCGGTCGTTTCTCTTCAATACTCTTATGTTGCTTGCAGCGGACACCTCTAATCCCCCTCTCTCGTGCGAGACCGCTTAAAGGTCTTCCTTTTTCTCCAGCAGTTGCCCCAGTTCACTCTGGAATTCGCTGATATCTTTGAAGTTCTTGTATACCGAGGCGAAGCGGAGATAAGCTACCTCGTCTATCTCCTTGAGTTTCCTCAACACTGCCATGCCGATATGGCTGGCGCTGATCTCTTTCTTGCCTTCCTCACGCAGTTCGGCCTCTATCTCCGAGGCCAGGTCCTCTATCTGCTGGCTGGTGACAGGCCTCTTCTCGAAAGCCTTTCCCAGCCCCACCAGTATCTTCTCGCGCCTATAGGGTTCCCGGTCCCCGTTGCGCTTGACCACCGTCACCGGGAACTGCTCGAAGCGCTCGAAGGTCGTGAACCTCTTCTTGCAGCCCTTGCATTCCCTTCTCCGCCTGATCACCTGCCCGCCATCCGCACTTCGTGAGTCGATCACTTTGCTGTCCGGGTCTCCGCAAAAGGGGCATTTCATCGCTTTCCCCCTCCCCGTACAGGATATCCCACATATTGTGCTTTACATGGACTATAAACCACTAAATGTTGAGTTGTCAAGTCTTTTAGCGAAAATTCTACCATTTTATTACTATCTATTTACTTTATGTTTATACTGCCGACATAAACCTTTAATGAACCTTTACTTTAAGCCGTTTTCGTAGAGCTTCACTTCAGAAAATCAGAGATAACCCTCCCACTGTGGTATAGACATCTCTAGGATCACCATTGACCCCTCGACCCTGGCATTGAGCAGCTCAGCGTCCACGGGAAGGGACGGAAAGACAACGGTGTGGACCGTGTCATCAGGGTTGTGGCCTGAATCTTTACTGTTCATATAGTCCTCAAGGGGCTCAATGGCCACCCCGTTGACGCCGCTCGCCTTGACCACGCATTGAGTCTTTTTTCCGCCCTCAGAGAGGTACAAGCGACCTCCTTCGGCTTCCAGGGCGTCGCCGGGCAGGCCCATTGCCTTTCCGATGTCGGATATCGAGATGGCCATGGACGCCCTGTGGCGGGAGACCTCCCTGACCTCCAGCCTTCCGGTGAGAAGAGCCGGCATGTTCAGCTCCAGATCATAGAGGTTAACGCTGCCCCTGTACGGCAATCCCGCCAGGGCGCCCTCCCCGGCCTGGTACCCCAGTTCACCCTCCCAGGTCAACTGCAGCTCACCGATGTGGTTGCGGGCAAGGCTCACCAGGAAAGGAAAGGAGTTGATGCTCGCCTCAAGGCTGTCCGGCAGCTCGTACTGGGAGCGCAGCGCCCTCTCCATGCCTTGCTGGCTGAGCAGGGTCACCCCCACCTCCGCCGCGAGGAGAAGTGCCAGAACGGTCACCACCGTGAAAAGCAACTTGCGCAAAAACATCCCTCCTGTCCGTGCAAAAGATATTTTAAGCGCCGGCGATGACATCCCTTTGCCTGCCCGTGGACGTCTCATTCACACACCGAGCAGGCACGAAGAGATCCTTTTCAGGTGGTGAGATGAACGTTCATCGATATGAGCGACCATCGCGGTTGCCGTATCGGGATACTTCCTGTTGGACCTCTCGGAGAACGCCCTCGCGATGTCTGGCATGGTTTATATTCCGATATGGCGAAAGCGTTTATGAACAACCCTAAACCCATGCCCCCAGATCTCCCCCGACCAGGCTCCGTAGAGACCCTTAACCGGAAGACGGTTATGTCCTCTTCAACAGGAAGTCGCGGTAGAGGGCCTCCTCGGACTCCTCCTTGAGGCTGCGGGTCATGAGCCCCATGAGCATCTCGGCGGGAGGGACCCCTTCCTCTATGACCGCATGCACCCCCAGGGCGATGGGCGTCTCCACCCCGAGCTTCTCCGCCAGACCGACCACAGCCCGCGTGGCGTAGACGCCCTCCACCACCATGCGGCCCTCGGCGAGCACCTCCGGGGCCTTCCCGCCCGCTCCCAGTCTCTCCCCGAAACCGCGGTTGCGGGAGTGGCGGCTGATGCAGGTGACGATGAGGTCTCCGACGCCAGAGAGGCCGGAGAAGGTGATGGGGTTGGCTCCCATGGCGCTCCCGAAGCGCGCCATCTCCGCCAGCCCCCGCGTAATGAGGGTGGCCTTGGTGTTGTCCCCGAGGCCGAGGCCGTCCAGGAAACCGCAGGCGATAGCGATGATGTTCTTGCAGGCCCCGCCCACCTCCACCCCGATCACGTCGCTGTTGGTGTAGACGCGGAAGTACGGCGAGCTGAAGGAGGCCTGCAGGGAGCGGGAGACCTCACCGTCGCCGCAGGCGATCACCGTGGCGCTGGGCACCATCCTCGCCACCTCCTCGGCGTGGTTGGGCCCCGAGAGCACCGCTACGCCTGTCGCCCTGTCCCTGCCCAGTTCCACCGCGATGGCCTCGGAGAGGCGCCACCCGCTGTCGTAGTCGAAGCCCTTTGCCAGGTTGAGGACGACGGCGCCGGCAGGCATATACGGTGACGCCGCCGCGGCCACCTCGCGTGTCCAGCGCGACGGCACCGCCATCACCGCCACCTCCGCCCCGGCCAGAGACCTCTCCAGGTCGATGTCTGCCGCGATACCCGGGGCCAGTTCCACGTCGCTGAGGAAGAGGGGGTTCCTTGCGTCGCGGTTGATGCCCTCCACCACCTCCGGCTCCCTCGCCCACATGCGCACCTCGTGGCCCAGGAGGGCCAGGTGAGAGGCCATGGCCGTGCCCCAGCTGCCCGATCCGACGACCGTTACCTTCATCACTCCGCCTCGACAGATTGCGCCTTGCGCCGTCCTATCTTCGGTTCTTCCCCCTTGAGCAGGCGCTTGATGTTCTCGCGGTGCTGGTAGATGGCGAGGGCACTGCCCACCAGCGCGATGACCAGGAAAGGCCACTTGTCCCATTCGCCCCAGAAGACGATGAAGGTTGCCACGGTGAAGGTCACCGCCGCGCTAATGGAGGCCACGGACATGATGCGGGTGAGCAGCACCAAGAGGACGAAGACGCCCAGGACCACCACCGTCACCTGCCAGGGGTAGGCGGCGATGATCACTCCCCCGCTGGTGGCGATGCCCTTGCCGCCTTTGAACTTCAGGAATATGCTCCAGTTGTGCCCGGCGATGGATGCCAGCCCCGCCACCAGGGAGAGGTTGGGGCCAAGCCCCAGGGCCCTGCCGATGGCCACGGCCGCCACTCCCTTGGCCATGTCCAGGAGCATGACGGCTATGAAGGGCCGGACGCCGAAGTTGCGCAGCACGTTGGTGGCGCCGATGTTCCCCGAGCCCAGCTTGCGCAGGTCCTGCTTGAAGAGGAAGATGGAGACCAGCAGCCCGAAGGGTATCGAGCCGATGACGTAACTCGCGAAAATCCAGGCTACCGCCGTCGCGTCCAAGCCGACATCCCCCTTACACTCTGCTCTGCACAGAACATCCGTTGACTATAACACATCGGGGCTGAAGCGGTTTCATACCGTCGCGGCACGGCCCCTAGCGGCCCTGCCGCTTCTCCAGGGCACGGCGCGAGCGCAAGGCGATGCGTATGGGCGTCCCCTCGAAGGCGAAGGTCTCGCGGATCTTGCGCTCCAGGAACCTCTCGTATGCCGGGGTGGCCAGGTCGGGGCGGTTGACGAAGAAGACGAACTGCGGCGGCGCCGTCCGTGCCTGGGTGAGGTAGTACATCTGCAGCCGCTTGCCGCGCCGCGAAGGCGGCGGGGTCTGGGTGATGACACGGTGCAGCAGCTGGTTGAGGTGGGCGGTCTGTATGCGCGATTCCCAGGTCACACGCACGCGGTCCACCACCGGCAGCAGGCGGTTCACCCCCGCGCCGCTGAGGGCGCTCACGCGCAGGAAAGGGGCGTAGGAGATGAAATGGAGTTTATCCATGGCGTCTTCGTAGACCACCTGCGCGTTGCCGGCGGCCTTCACCTGGTCCCACTTGTTGAGCACCACGGCGCATGCGCGCCCGTCGTCCTTCACCCTGGCCGCGATCCTCTGGTCCTGCTCGGTTATGCCCGTGGACGCGTCGACCACCAGCAGCACCACCTGGGCGCGGTCGATGGCTTTCCACACCCTCACCTGGCTGTAGAACTCCACCCCCTCCCTTATCTTGGTGCGCTTGCGCCAGCCGGCGGTGTCGATGAAACGGTAGGTGGTCTCCCCCACGGTGAGCACCGTGTCCACCGCGTCCCGCGTAGTGCCGGGTATGTCGCTAATGATGGAGCGCTCCTCGCGCAGCAGGCGGTTGAAGAGGGTGGACTTTCCGACATTGGGCCGGCCCACGATGGCCACCACCGTCTCCGGCCCTTCCTCCTCCTGTTCGAGCGGCGCCTCGGGGAGGCCGGCCACGATCATGTCCAGCAGGTCGCCGATGTTCCTGCCGTGCATGGCCGACACCGGCCACGGCTCCCCCATGCCCAGGGAGTACCATTCCACGGTTTCGTCCTCCTGGCGCTGGTTGTCCACCTTGTTGGCGGCGAGCACCACCGGCTTGCCGCTGCGCCGCAGCACCTGGGCTATCTCCTCGTCGCCGGCGGTCACCCCTTCCGCCGCGTCCACCATCATCAGCACCAGGTCCGCCTCCTCCACCGCCTGCATGGCCTGCCGGCCTATGGCCTTGACCAGCTTCTCCTCCGCCACCGGGTCCATGCCTCCGGTGTCCACGATGCGGAAGTCCCTCCCCCTCCAGTTGGCGGTGAAGTAGTTGCGGTCGCGGGTCACGCCGGGATCGCTTTCCACGATGGCATCTCCCTTGGCCACGATGCGGTTGACCATGGTCGACTTGCCCACGTTAGGCCGGCCCACCACCGCCACCAGCGGCTTTTGCGATGCCATCAATCCGTTCCTTCCTCTGCCAGCAGCGCGTGCAGCAGCGCGCCGCCCTCCACCGCCACCGGCAGCAGCCGGTAACCGGTAGCGCGCTCCACTTCTGCGGGGGTCATGTCGTCGATGAACATCCCCTCTTTCAGCATGCTATCAGGGATGAGCAGCTCACGCGAGGCCGGCCCCGCCTCCCGCAGGGCCGCCGCTATATCGGCGCCGCCCAGCAGCGCGCTGACTGTTACCGACTCTCCCAGGAGGCGGTTCTCGACCTCTACGACCTCCACGCCGCGCAGACCGGCCAGATCGAGGGCCGCGTTCAGGACCCGTCCGCCCGCGGCCCCGGTGACGATGCCGCGCCGTGACCCGATGTGTCCCACGCACGCAAGGGCCCCCTCCTTCATTTCTTCCATGAACTTCCTGGCCATGCCGATACCGTTCTCAAGTTGCGGATAATCATCGTAGTCCCCGGCGGGCGGGAAGCCCTCTCCAGCCAGGAGATAGAACTCGTCGGCCGCGAAGAAGGTGCGCCTGCCGTGGCGTTCCTGGGCGAGCGCTTGGTATTCACGCACCGCTGCCAGCACCTCGCGTGCCGTGCCGCGGTCGTGTCCCTTGAGGCGCTGCGGCAGCCGCCCCACGTGGCGGGTAAGCCCCACCGGCACCACCCCCAGGGAAGCCGGCGCGTAACCTTCGAGCGCCTCCCGCAGGGTGCGCCGCAACTCCTCGCCGTCGTTTATACCGGGGCACACCACCACCTGCAGGTGCAACTCCAGCCCCTCAGCGGCCAGTTCCTCCAAAGCCGCCAGGCCGGCGCCGGCGTCTCCGCCCATGAGGAGACCGCGCAGTTCGGGGTCAGTGGAGTGCAGGGAGACGTAGAGCGGCGACAGGCGCAGCCTCTTTATCCTCTCCAAGTCATCGCGCGAGAGGTTGTTCAAGGTCACGAAATTGCCGTAGTAAAAGGAGAGGCGGTAGTCGTCGTCCTTGATGTACAGCGACGGCCGAAGCCCCTCCGGCAGCTGGTCCACGAAGCAGAAAACACAGCGGTTGCGGCAGCGCCGTACCCCGTCGAAGACCGCTTCGTCGAAGACCAGTCCCAGGGGGGTCCCGCTCGTCTTGCGTATCCTGTGGGTGACGGATTTTTCTCCGCGGCGCAGCTCCAGGGTCACGCGTCTCGCTTCAGAGGCCTGCAGGCAGTCGAGGATGTCCAGGGGCCTCATACCGTCGATGGCCACCAGGCGGTCACCCGGATGCACTTTACCGTGGCAGGGCGAGGAGGGCCTTATCTCCATGATGCGGGGAGGAGGCCAGTGCCCGGGCGGAGGCAGCCGGCGCGCCGGTCGCAGGCTCACCGCGCTCCCGTCCGTTCCCTTATCGCCTCGGAAAGCCTTCCCACCACCTGCGCGACGTCCTCGCCGGTGGTGTCGATGAGCCTTGCATCGGGAGCGCGCTTGAGCGGGTTGTGCCGGCGCGTGGAGTCGAGGTGGTCCCTGCGCACCATCTCCTGCTCCACGGCATGCAGCGATACCTCGTAGCCGTCCTTGATCATCTCCCGATAGCGCCGGAGCGCCCGTTCCTTGGGAGTGGCGGTGATAAAAAACTTCAGGTCCGCCCGGGGGAATACCACCGTCCCCACGTCCCTGCCCTCCACCACCATGTCCCCGCCCGCGGCCAGGCGGCGTTGTTTTCTAACCATCTCCTTGCGTACGCAGGGATGCGAAGACACCTGGGAGACGTGGACCGAGACCTCCCGCGAACGGATGCCCCTGGTCACGTCCTCGCCGTCCATGAGCATACGGAAGGGAGGCCTGCGGCGTGGGGCATAGACCATCTCCAGGTCCATCTCCGCGGCCAGGGCGGCCAGCCCCTTATCGTCGTCAAGGTCGATATGGTCACGCAGAGCACGCAGGGTGAGGGCGCGGTACATGGCCCCGGTGTCGAGGTAGCCGAAACCCAGGCGCCGCGACAGTTTCTGCGCGACGGTGCTCTTGCCAGCCCCTGCCGGACCGTCTATGGTTATGATCAGACTGCGGGCAGCGGGACTCTTTTCATCGTTCATGATTAGATTATAATTACGCGTGCGGGGAGTTCACAATCGCACTGGGAGGTGCCCACCATGAAGGATCTGCGCGGAAAGAACGTCTTGATCACCGGAGGTGCCCTGGGGATGGGAAAGTCCCTGGCCCGGCTGCTCCTCCACGAAGGATGCCACGTGGCCATCGTGGACATCCGCGAGTCCGACCTCGAGCAGGCCCGCGAGGACCTCGCCCGTAGCGGCGATATCGCCTCCTACGTCTGCGACATCTCCGACCGCGGCGCGGTCTACGCCATGGCGGAGATGGTGCGGGAAGAGTTCGGGCCCATCGACATCCTGGTCAACAACGCCGGCGTGGTCAAGTCCAATCCCTTCCTGGACAAGCCCGACGAGGTCATCGAGCGCACGGTGGCCGTGAACCTGCTGGCACATTTCTGGACCATGAAGGCCTTCCTCCCGGACATGGTGGCGAAGAAAGAAGGCCACGTGGTAAACATGGCTTCCGCCGGAGGGCTGCTGGGCGTACCCTACATCAGCGATTACTGCGCCACCAAGTTCGCGGTCATCGGCCTCACCGAGTCCCTGCGCCAGGAGTTCAAACTCAGGAGACTGCGTAAGGTGCGCTTCACCTACGTCTGCCCCAACACCGTGGGCACCGGCATGTTCGCGGGCGCCAGACCCGTGAGGGGGACCAGGCTGCTCACCGCCGAGGACGTCACCGGGAAAATCCTGCAGGGTATAAAGAAGAACCGCTCTTTCATCGGGGTGCCGCTCTCCGTCTACCTGGTCCCCCTAACCAAGGCCCTGACGCCCATCCCGGTGCTTGACCTCTTCAACCGCGCCATGGGCATCGCCACCTCGTCCGAGACCACCGTCGGCCGCGGCGACTGACCCGTTTTCACGCAAGGCCGCGCAGGACTTCCGCGAAGCCCGGGAAGGAGATGTCGACGCATTCCCAACCGGAGATGACCGTATCCCCGTCGGCGCATAGGGCGGCCACGGCAAGGGCCATGGCGATGCGGTGGTCGCCGTGGGAGTCTACGCGCGCGCCATGCAGTGATACCGGCCCGCGTACCTCGAACCCGTCCGGCGATTCCTCTATCTCAGCCCCCATCTTACGCAGCTCTCCACAGATGGCCGCTATGCGGTCGCTCTCCTTGACACGCAGCTCTCCGGCCCCCCTCACCACCGTGGCGCCGCGGGCGCGGCAGCCCAGCACGGCCAGCAGGGGCACCTCGTCGATCATGGCCGGTATGCGGTCTCCCTCCACCTCTATACCGTTGAGGGCGGCGGACCTCACCTCGAGGTCCCCCCGCGGCTCGTTGGCAGCCTCGCGGTAGCGCGACTCCATCACCAGTGCCCCCATGGTGTTGAGTACCGAGAGGAAGCCCGCCCGCGTCGGGTTGAGTCCGGTATCCACCAGGGTCAGGCGCGAGCCGGGCACAAGTACCGCCGCCGCCAGCAGGAAGGCGGCACTGGAGATGTCGCCGGGGACCTCGATCTCGCTCCCCGCGAGGGCCGAGGGCCTCACGGTCATGGCGTCGCCGTCGCCGAAACGGAGGTCGCCTCCCATGAGCAGCAGCATCCTCTCGGTGTGGTCGCGCGAGGAACGTCCGCCCCGGATGGTTGTCTCGCCCTCCGCCTGCATCCCCGCCAGCAGCAGGGCGGACTTTACCTGGGCACTGTCCACTTTCATCGCGAAGTCGATGCCTTTGAGCCCCCCGCCCGTGATGGTCAGGGGGGGCCTGGTGTCATCGTCCCCACCCGTTATCCTCGCCCCCATGGCGCGCAGTGGCGCGATGATACGTCCCATGGGGCGGCCGCGCAGCGAGGCGTCGCCGTCGATGACGCAGGTAAAGTCCCGTCCCGCCAGGGCCCCCGCCAGCAGCCGCATGGTGGTGGCGGAGTTGCCGGCGTCGAGGACGCCCGTCGGCTCTCTCCAGGCCTCCGGCCCCCTGCCGTCGATGGTCAGCACCTCGCCGTCGAGGTCCAGCCCGACCCCCAGCTCGCGCAGGCAGGCGAGGGTGGACAGGCAGTCCGCCGAGCGCAGGAATGGCCGCGCCACCGTCCTTCCCTCCGCCATGGCCCCGAGGATAGCGGCGCGGTGCGATATGGATTTGTCGGGTGGGACCCGGACTTCGCCAGCGAGCCCTCGCGCGGGTCCCCTCCAGGCCTCTTCCATGTCTCTACTCCCCTCGAGTCCATGCACGGCTCCCGTTGCGGCCGCCGCTCCTTATTCCCCCCCCAGGGCCCTGCCGATGTTCGCGCGGTAGCCCTTTTGCCTCAGGGCCTCCGCGGCCCGCAGGGCGCTCTCCTCGCCGCTGATGGTGAGCCGCAGCAGGCCCATCCCGCTCTCCAGCGGGTGCACCAGCTCGATGTCCTCGATGTTTATGCCCATCTCCCCCACTGTGAGGGTCACGTCGCTGATCACGCCCGGCCGGTCGTCCACGGCCAGGATGACGCTGTAGAACCCCGCCAAGGATTCCCCCAGCACCGGCGCGATGCTCTGGCGGCCGCTGCTGGCGCTGTGCATCCAGCGCACCAGCCCCTCCTCGTCCCCCGCCGCCAGCAGGTCCGCTATACGGCGCATGGACTCTATACATTCCGACAGGGACTCCCCCACCGCTTCGCGGTTCTCCATGAGAATGTCCAGCCACAGCGAGGCGTCCGAAGCCGCGATGCGCGTCATGTCGCGAAAACCTCCCGCCGCCAGGCGCAGCAGGGGGTACTCCTCCGCGCGCTCGAGGGCCAGGTTCATCAGGGACATGGCCATGACATGGGGCAGGTGGCTGATGACGGAGACGGCGCGGTCATGCTGCCTCGGCTCCATGGCGATGACCCTGGCGCCCAGTGAGGCCAGCAGCGCGTGCAGCCTGGAATACACCGCGGCGTCACATTCCCCGCTGGGGGTGAGCACATAGTAGGCATCGCGGAAGAGCTGGGGGTCCGCGAAACCGACCCCACGCTGCTCCGAGCCCGCCAGGGGGTGGCCGCCGATGAAATGGCAATGGCGCGGCAATGCCTCCGCGGCGGCGGCGACCACGCGTTCCTTCACCGAGCCGACATCGCTGACGGTGGTGCCGGGGCGCAGCGCGGGAGCGGCTTCCCGCAGCACCGCGGGTATCGCCCGCACCGGCACCGCAACGAACAGGAGGTCGCAGCCTGCGGCCAGCTCCTTGACGCCCGCCGCCGTATCCTCGATGGCTCCTCTCTTCAGGGCACCCGAGAGCATCTCGGCATCGGCGTCGCAGCCGACGACCCTGGCGGCGGCGCCTTCGCTGCGCAGGGCCAGCCCGAGGGAGCCGCCGATGAGGCCGGTACCCACTATACCGATGCACTGATACTGGGTCTTCTGGTCCATCCCGCCGTACGCCTCCTCACCCCAGCGTCTATCCCCTGCCCAGGAAGGCCGCCAGCTCCGCGAGCTCGTCCATCATCGCCTTGAAGCCGTCCACGGTCATGGACTGCGGGCCGTCGCACAGGGCCTCGCGGGGGTTGGGGTGCATCTCCACCATCACCCCGTCCGCCCCGGCCGCCAGGGCCGCCTTGCAGAGCGGCGAGACCAGGTCTCGCACGCCGGTCGCATGGCTGGGATCGACGATGATGGGAAGGTGGGAGTAGTTCTTCACCGCCGGCACCGCGGAGATGTCCAGGGTGTTGCGGGTCCCGGTCTCGAAGGTGCGGATGCCCCGCTCGCACAGGATTACGTTCTTGTTCCCCTCCTTGAGGACATACTCCGCGGCCATCAGCCACTCCTCCACCGTGGAGCTCATTCCGCGCTTGAGCAGGACCGGTTTGTCCTGGTATCCCAGGTCCCTGAGCATGAGGAAGTTCTGCATGTTGCGCGCCCCCACCTGAAGGACATCGGCGTAACGCGCCACCACCTCTATGTCCCTCACATCCAGCACCTCGGTGACGACGGGCAGCCCCGTCTCCTCGCGCGCCCGCGCAAGCATGGCCAAGCCCTCCTCGCCCAGTCCCTGGAAGCTGTAGGGCGAGGTGCGGGGCTTATAGGCGCCGCCCCGGAATAGGGACGCCCCGGCGTCCCTGGCCGCCCGCGCCGCGGTGATCACCTGTTCCTCGCTCTCCACCGAACACGGCCCGGCGATGACCGAGAAGGAGCCGCCACCGATGCGCGCCCCCGCGACCTCTATCACCGTGGGCTCGTCCCTGAACTCCCGGCTCACCAGTTTATAGGGCTTCATGATGGGGACGACCTTCTCCACGGCGGGATAGGCCTCCAGGGGTATCTGCATCACGCGCTCGCGGTCACCGATGACCCCGATGACCGTGCGGAATTCGCCGCGCGATACGTGAGCCTCGGCGCCCACCTCATGCAGCACGTCCACGAGTTCCGTGATGTCCGCGTCCGTCGCGCCCTCGTGCAGTACGATCACCAATTCCACCACTTCCTTCCGGTCATGACCCCGCCTGCCGCCCGGGATACCCGCCCCGGGGCGGAGCCCGCTTATCCTCTCCGTCCCTTTCCAGCGACGGCATCCGCCATGCGCCCGCCGTCTTCCTTCTCCCGTAAATCCAAGGAGTTCGAGCCCCGGGCTCGAACTCCCCTTATCCGCTATGTGGTTGTGAGGCGCTGCCGGCTTACTCGGGGAGGTCAGTCCTCAGCTGGCGCGCCCCCTCGAGATAGGGATGGCGCAGTTCGTGCGGATGTTTTCGCGTGTAGAAATGCATGAGGACCCTGAGGCACATGGGCGCGGAATCCTCGATGGACAGCTCTCGCGCGCACAGGAGCGGCACATGGGTCAGCCCGATATGGCGCGCCGCCGCCGCCGGGAACTCCGCCGTGAGGTCCTCGGTGGCGGTGAAGATGATATCCATTATGTCCTCCGGGCGGATGTCGTTGCGCTTGATCATCTCCCGCAGCAACTCCGCCGCCCGCTCGGTTATCTCCTCTTTGGTGTTCTCCTTGCAGAGGGTAGCCCCCCGCAACGCTCTCACCTGCATATCCCGCCTCCTCCTGGTCCAGACATCATATTACCATAACCCCAGCCGGACGGTCTTGGTCTTTTCGGCCGTGCATCAGGGCAAACCTTCCGCGACCTCGCGCAGGGCACGCAGCTCCTCCCCGCTGAGGGGCCGGTAGCTCCCCTCCTCCAGCCCTTTTAGGTCCAGAGGCCCGAAGCGGGTGCGGATGAGGTCGGTCACCTCCAGACCCACCGCCGCGCACATCCGACGTACCTGCCTCTTGCGCCCCTCGTGGATGGCCATCTCGAGCAGGCAACCGCCGGCGTCACGCGAGAGCACCTTCACCTTCGCAGGCGCGGTGTTCCCTTCCTCAAGGGGGATGCCCTTGCGCAGCCTGGACAGCCCCCGCGCGGAGAGCTGCCCGCTGGCCCTTACCACGTAGGTCTTCTCGACACCGCGGCTGGGGTGGAGCAGCCTTTGTGCCAGGTAGCCGTCGTTGGTGATGAGCAGCAGCCCGCGCGTATCGCGGTCCAGGCGCCCCACCGGGAAGAGCCTCGCCTCCTCGTGCAGCAGGTCCATGACCGTGGGGCGGCGCCGGGTATCCTTTACGGTTGTTATATATCCCGGTGGCTTGTTGAGGAGAAAGTAACGCTTCTCCACCTCAAGGTCGATGGGTACGCCGTCGACGCTTACACGGTCGTGTTCCGTGTCGACGCGTTCTCCCAGGGCGGCCGTGCGGCCGTTGACCTGTACCCTCCCGGACCCGATCATCTCCTCGCAACGGCGGCGCGAGCCCAGCCCCGCCGCGGCCAGCACCTTCTGCAACCGCTCGCCCTCAGGCATGGATCACCAGCCCCGCGCCTCAATCCGCCGCCGCTCCGGGGACCTCTTCCTCCCCAGCGGGCCGGTCCCGTCGCTCCTCCTCGGCGGCATCCGTGGGCACCGCCGCCGGGGCCTGCAACACCACCGCCTCCGCAACGTCGTAGGACGCACCGTCTTCCATGTCGGCCTCAGCGTCTTCTTCACCGCCGCTCTCCCGCGGCTGGCCCGACAGCGACTGCGCTATACGCTCCACCGTCTCACGGCCCGGTTCGAAATCCTCCAGGGGCGGCAGCTCGTCCAGGCTGTTGAGGCCGAAACGTTCGAGGAACTTTTCCGTGGTGGCGTACAGGACCGGGCCGCCCGGCGACCTCTCCTTGCCGGCTTCAGCCACAAGGCCCTGTTCCTCCAGCACCTTGACCATGCTCTCCGACTGTACCCCCCGCAGATTGGCGACCTGTCCGCGGGTGATGGGCTGCATGTAGGCGATGATCGCCAGGGTCTCCACGGCGGCCCGCGTGAGGCGGGCCCGCCGCGAGGAGAGCAGGAGCTTCTCTATCTGGGATGCATAGGCCGGGTGCGTATGCATGCGCCACCCACCCCCCACCTCCCGCAGCTGCATCCCGCGATTGTAGGAGGCGTATTCGTCCCGCAGCTCCTGCAAAGCGGAGACCACCAGGCCTTCGTCGCAGTCCAGGACATCGGCCAGCCGCCGCGGCGCGAGAGGGTCATCGGCAACGAAGAGCATGGCCTCCAGCGCCCCCTTGATCTCCTCCATCTCGTCGATGTCGTCCCGGCCCTCTCCCGTCCTCCACAACTTACCGCCTATGGGTTTAAAATCCATGGTCCTCATCTCCCATCGCGCACACCTCAATGTCCCCGAAACGGGCGGCCTGGTTCATATCGATCTCCTCGCGCTTGTACAGCTCCAGAAGTGCCAGGAACACGGCGATGAACTCCACGCGCAGCACGCAGTCCGCGGTCAGCTCACGGTAGCTGGTGCTCTTCTTCGCCGCCAGGACCTCTCGCACCCGCGCCATGAAATCGTCGATGTTCACCTTGATCTGAGCGATGTAGGAGACGTCCAGCTCCGTCTCCAGCTCCATCATCTCTCGAGCGGCCCGTGCCAGCTTATCCAGGGTCATGCCGCGCAGGATATCGGGCATGACGTGACGGAAAGGTTCCTCCAGGTCGACCTCGCGGTAGTAATACCTCTCCTCGCGGTCCAGCCTCTTTCCGAGTTCCGAGGCGGCGTCGCGGAACTTTTGATATTCCACCAGCCGCCACAGCAGTTCCTCCCGCAGCTCCGCCGGTCCCAGCTCCTCCACTTCCTTCTCCGGCTCCGGCAGGAGGTAATCCGATTTCAACTTGAGCAGGGTGGCCGCTATGAGCAGGAACTCCGTCGCCACCTCCAGGTCCAGATCCTGCATGGCCTCCATATAGGCGATATACTCGTCGGCTATCTCGGCGATGGAGACCTCATAGATATCTATCTCGCGGCGTCCGATGAGATGGAGCAGGAGGTCGAAGGGCCCCTCGAAGATCTCCAGCTTCACCTGATAGGGCAAGTCCTACCCCCTCAACCTATGCCGATACGCGACCGCACCTCGCCGAGGACACTGCGTGCCAGGGGTTTCACCGTCTCCAGGCCTTGAGCCATCACCTCCCAGGCGTAACCGGGCCTGGCCTCCAGCGCCCGGCGCCTCTCCTGGAAGGGCAGCAGCGACTCCACCACCCGGTCGGCGAGGATACCCTTGCACTCCACGCAACCCCAACCCGCGGTGCGGCATTTCTTGGCAACCTCGTCCAGGCGGTCCATTGTGTGCACCTTGTGCAGGGCGTAAGCGCTGCACTTCTCAGGGTCGCCCGGGTCCTTGCGAGTGCGCCGCGCCGGGTCCGTGATCATGGAGAGGACCTTCTTCCTCAACTCGTCCGGAGAGTCGGTCAAGGAGATAAAGTTGCCGTAGCTCTTGCTCATCTTGCGCCCGTCGGTGCCCGGGATGCGCGGGCTGCGGGAGAGCAGTGACTGCGGCTCCTTGAAGGTCTCTCCGTAGAGGTGGTTGAAGCGGCGCACGATCTCCCTCGTCAGCTCCAGGTGGGGGAGCTGGTCCTCCCCCACCGGCACCCCGTCCGCCCTGACCATGAGGATGTCCGCGGCCTGCAGCACCGGGTAGCCCAGAAAACCGTGGGTTGATATTTCCCTGCCCTGCAGCTGTTCCTGCTGCTCCTTGAAGGAGGGCACCCTCTCCAGCCATCCCAGGGGCGTGATCATGGACAGGTAGAGCGACAGCTCGGCCACCTCCGGCAGGTCGGATTGGCGGTAGACCGCCGCCTTGCCGGGGTCGATACCTGCCGCGAGCCAGTCCAGGACCATGTCCTCGGTGTACTCGCGCATGCGGGAGGGGTCCTGGTAATCGGTGGTTAGAGCGTGCCAGTCGGCGATGAAGAAGTAGCATTCCGCCTTCTCCTGCAGCTCGATCATCTCCTTGAGGTTGCCGTGCAGGTTGCCCAGGTGCAGCTTGCCGGTGGGACGGTATCCGGTGAGTATCCTCTGCGCCAAATGTCTCTCCTCTCCAGCTGTCCGCTCGCCATACAATAGCCGTCTTCTCCGCACATGTCATTATTATATACGCCTGCGCCATATGCCTCTCATCCCGCCATGGCGGTCACAGGAAGTCGTCGGCCTCGCGCAGCCGCCGTTGCCTGGCGTCTCTTGGCTCGTCCTGGTGGGACCCCACCAGCTCTACCAGCTCCCTCTCACTCCCGGCGCGCGCCAGAAGCTCCGCGGCGATCTCCGCGTGGTGGAGCTGTACGTAGAGCCCCCTGCGCCATCCCCGGGGCAGGCTATGCATGCGCCCAAGGACCCCGCTTCCCGATACCTCACCCTCCACGCGCTGCGCCAACGCCACCAGACGCGAAGGATAGAATATCTCCAGGGCGGTGTACAGCCAGCGCGAGAACAACCCCAGCTCGCCGCGGAGCTTGCCGGTATCGTGCAGGAGCCCGGCCCGGCGCAGAATGTCTTCGTCTCCCAGCCGGGAGGCTACGGCCAGGGAGTGGGCCAGGTCGTAACGGCTCATGGCCAGGAAGAGCGCTCGCTCGCCGCCGGAGAGCCCCCGCGCCGCGCGGCGCGAGCGCGCGCGCAGCCGCGGGTCCAGGGACGCCAGGGTCACATAGATCTTGCCGGGGAGGTTACGCCAGGTGTTCATCGCATACCGTCGTCACAATCCGAACAGACGGAGGAGTGCATCCAGTAACGCGTTCACCGGACCGGAAAGGAAGAAACCGAAAAGCCAGAACAAGGCGATGATGATTATGAAACCATATTGCTCAATCGAGTCATAAGCACGCTTTGCGTTACCGCGCAGATAGTATCCGACGATACGAGAGCCATCGAGGGGAGGTATTGGTATCAGATTGAACACGAAGAGCACGATGTTTATATAGCCGATAACGATCAGGGTGTCGATCACCCTGATCATCGTCGTTGTATCACTCACCCTGTTAAGGATTCCGGCAGCACCGAGGAACACCAGGCTAAGCGCAAAATTGGAGAGGGGTCCAGCCAGGGAAACCCAGATGATGGCACGGGCTTTGCGGAAGAGGAATGGGTTGATGGGCACCGGCTTGGCGTAACCGAAGATAAAGCCGCCATAACCCATGATATTCATGAGGAGTAGAACTCCTGGGAGAATCAGGGTCCCGAAGGGGTCGATGTGAGCCAGGGGGTCAAGGGTCAGCCTGCCCGCCCGCTTGGCGGTGGTATCTCCCATGCGGTAGGCCACGTAGCCGTGCATGTACTCGTGGACTATGACCCCGATGATCAGGCCCACCAGCATGTAAATGGCTTGTTCCCAGTTGCTCACAAGGTCATCCGCCCTTCCGCCGTTCCTTCACCAGGCGCCGCGCCAGCGCCAGCTCCTCCGTGCGGCCTTTTACCTTTCCGTCCAGCCTCTCGGCCCTCACCGCGGCCAGTATCTCCCCATAGGCCCGGGAAGGACGCAGCCCCATCTCCGCCAGGTCGTTGCCGTCTATCTCCGTCTCCATGTCCTTCCATGATCTTATATAGGAAGTGACCTTATCCCGCGGGGTGGGGCCGGCGAGGACATAGAGATATGCTAAGGCCTCGTCTGTCAGGGGGTCAAGGAAATCCACCACCCTGCTGGGGGCCGCCCCCCGCGCGCCCAGGGCCTTCATGGCCCCCGGCACCCGCTGCAGGCACTGCAGGATGGCCGCGCTGTCCTCGCGCCTGAAGCGCATGAGGTGGCACCACTTCTCCGCCTCGCGCGGAGGCAGCTCCTCGAGCATTGCTGCCAGGGAGGGTATCCATTTCTTCATCTCCCCCCCGAGCAAGGCTACGGCCCTGGGAAGCAGCTGCTCCATACGGCGGTAACGCTTGCGCATGGCATCGCTCACCGCCAGGTCGGGGTGGAGGGTGTGCAGCGCCCCCAGGTCTTCCAGTCTCTCCACCGCCGCCAGCGGCAGTGGACAAGGCTCGGAGAAGATGTCGATGAGCTCGTCCCGGACCCTGGCGTTGGTGAGCTTGCCCACTATCTCCATCTCCACTGCCCTGCGGGCCAGCATCTCGGTCTGGCTCTCGAGCTGGAAACCATAGCGCTGCTCGAAACGGACGGCCCGGAAGATGCGTGTCGGGTCCTCCACGAAGCTCAGGTTGTGAAGGATGCGCACGTGGCGGCGCTCCAGGTCGCGCAGGCCCCCGAAGAAGTCGAGCAGCTCCCCGAAGCGTTCCCCGGTCAGCGCGATGGCCATGGCGTTGATGGTGAAATCGCGGCGGAAGAGGTCCTGCCTCACGGAGGAGACCTCCACCGTGGGCAGGGCCGCCGGGTATTCGTAGAACTCGGTGCGCGCGGTGGCCACGTCGATACGGCGCCCGTTCGGCAGGATGACCACCGCGGTCCCGAACTTGCGGTGGCTCCTGATCCTCCCCTTCAGGGCGCGGGAGAGCATGCGTGCGAACTCGATCCCCTCCCCCTCCACCACGATGTCCAGGTCCAGGTTGGGCACGCCCAGCAGCAGGTCCCTGACCACCCCTCCCACGAGATAGACGCGGTAGTCTCCGCTCTCCGCCGTCTGCGAGATGACGCGCAGCAGCGCCTGCATCTCCCCCGGCAGCGTCCGCTGCATCAGCTCCAGCACCTCGGCGCGGGAATATCCGGGGGCCTTCCCCGGCGGAGCGAAGCCGCGCAGGTACCCCGGTCCGTGCAGCGCGCGGATCACGTCCTTGCGGGTGACGATGCCCATCACCTTGCCCCCCTTGACCACCGGCACGCGCCCGATGGCGTTGGAGGTCATCAGGGCCTGTATCTCCTGCAGCGGTGCTTTCTCGTCCACCGCGATGAGGTTACGTGACATGAAGCCCTTCACCGGGGCGTGCCCCAGGCCGTGGTGCCCTGCCTTGTCCAGGTCCTTGCGGGAGATGATCCCAGTGAGCCTTCCCGCCTCGTCAACCACCGGGAACGCGGTGTGTCCGGTGCGCTCCATGCGCCGTGAGGCCTCGGAGATAGGGATGTTCTCTGACAGGGTTTTCACGGGGCCGCTCATGATCTCCCCTGCGGTCACCAGGGGCCTCACCCTCTCCTTCAGTTGCTCGAGCAGTTCCGCCTGCGCGCGTTCCAGCGTATACCCCTTCATCACCGCGGAGCCCGCCTTGGCGTGCCCCCCTCCGCCCAGCCCTCCGAGAACACCGTCCACATCCACCTGGTCCAGGCGGGAGAGACCGACCACCACCACCCTGCCGTGCATCTCGGACAGGGTAAAGAGTACGTCCAGGTTCTCCAGCTCCGCCAGCTTGCTGGCGATGAGGGAAGCTCCCTCGACATACTCGTCCATCTTCGCCGTCGCCACCGCCACCAGGACCCCCCGCTCACGGCGGAACTCTAGTCCCGCCAGCAGCCTCTTCATCAGTTCGTGTTGGGCCGGCGTGAGCGGAGGGCTGAGGAAATGCATGATCACACCCAGGTTGGCGCCCTGGCGCATGAGGTACGAGAGCGTTTCGGCGTCCTCGTAGGTGGTGCCGGCAAAGGTGAGCGAGCCGGTGTCCTCGTGGATACCCAGCGCGAACAGGGTCGCCTCGAAGGGGGTTATCTCCAGGCCCTTGTGTCGGATGATCTTTGCGAGCACGGTGGTGGTGGCTCCCAGCAACTCGCTGTGGTCCTTGACGCCGGCCATGTCCTGGGGGGAAGGTGGATGGTGGTCGTACACGAAGACCTCGACCCCGGGGCGGTCCGGCACGTCGCGGAATTCCCCCAGCCTTTCGGCGATACGGTTGTCCACGACGATGAGCCGGGTGACGGCCTCGGTATCCAGGGCTCTGGGCTCCATGAAGTCCATGACGTCGCCGTGGAGGGCGATGAACTCGCGCACGTTGCGGTTGACCGAGCCGGCGAAGACCATCACCGCTTCCGGGTAGAGCTTCTTCGCCGCCACCATGGACGCCAGGGCATCGAAATCAACGTTCACGTGCCCCAGGATCACGTCCACGGCTGCCGGCCCCCGACATCCATCTACATCAGCCTACCCGCAGGCCCATGTCCCCCAGAGCCGACTCCATGGTCTCGATGTAGACACGCCCCTCCTCGGGGCTGATAACGCCGTCTCCATCGCGCGACACGGAGACGAGGTGGTCGGCCGCCCTTCTCAACTCCTCGGCATCGCCGAAGTTATCGTACAGGAGGTCGACCCGCTGCAGGAGCTCGCCCCCTGTCAGCCCCGCCAGCCCCAGGGCCTCTTCCAGTACCTGCAAGGCCTCGAAGGCGGCCGCCGGTATATCGCCGTCGTCCCTGAGCTGTTTGACCGTCTCCCACAGGAGCACGAAGCGCATCCCCACCTCCGGATTGGCGGCGTTGAGGAGGTGGAGCTCCAGGAGGTCCCGGGCGAACCGCGTCGCCATGGTCGCGAAACCGTCCGCCAGCTCTATCTCTCTCTCGATATCCTCTTCCTCTGCGTACTCGGTGTCCTCCAGCGCCGCCTGGCTCGCGCGCAGGTCCTCGAGGTCCTGTTCCAGGCGCTGGATCAGCTCCAGGGGCTCTTCCCCCCACACCCTGGCCCCCCAGCTGGCCAGCAGACGCCGGGCGTCATTGATCATCTCCAGGCTGATCACTGCGTCAAGGTCGTCGTCGGACTCGATGAGTTCCCTGAGGTCCTCCGGGGGATGCAGGATCTTCCTGATCTCACGGCTCCGAACCATAAACGGACTGAAGGGTTTTTCAAGGGCGGCTCTTTCCTCCCCCAGCATTTCGGACAGGATCTCGACGGTACCGTCCAGAGAGATCATAGCGCCTTCCAGGGCTTTTCCCACTTCTCCCTCGGAGAGCGCCCGATCGATGCTGGACCAGTCCGCTTCCCACGTGCCCTTTTTCTGTTCCACCAGGGACTGGATCTTCTTCCTCACCCTGTCCTTGATGCCGGCAGGCACGCGTGCCTGCTTCAACAGGTCCGTCAGCCAGCCATCGCCAAAGAAAAGGTCCTCCATGTCTGATGTCGCCTTCCTCCTCGGCCTTTTAGACTATTTTATCATTCTCTCCTCTCTGGCATTTCCCTCCCCTGCCGTAACGTCAAAGGACGCCGGCCCTGGAAGTTTGGACCCGCAATGCAGGTCGGGTATCCATAGATCCAACCTCGGTCTTATGTAATGGCGACTGGGGCCAGTATAAATGCTGGCCCATACCCTACGGGGAAAAGGCGGAGCAGGGCTGGAAGACCGGCGGATAAACAGGTCGGGGCGTATGGCCGTTTTCTTTCCGTCTGAGGGACAAAGAGTGAAGGGCCGCCCACGGGCGGCCCTTCTTGATCGTCTCAAGCGTCAGGCGATGCCGAAGCGTTTCAGTTCCACTGCGGTCTCCTGGAACTGCTCTTCCCAGATGGGATCGGCCAGTCGGCCGTATTCCTCGCCGTAACGGTCGAGGTCGGGGGCAAGATCGTCGATGACCCCCTCCGCTTCCGGATGCGTCGGCCGGGCTCCGAACCGCTCCACGCACTCGCGCAGCACGTGCGGATGGTCGATGACCATGCAGGGCCGCAGCAGGTTGGGGTGGTAGGGGGCACGCTCCCTGATGCCGTGGAAGAAGTCAGATTCCAAGGCCTCTATGAGGGTCTTTTCCTTGATGTTGTCCACCGCGAAGTGGACAAAGACACACGGCTCCACATCCCCGTTCTGGTTGATGTGCAGGTAGCGTCTCCCCGCGGCCAGGCATCCCCCGACCAGCGGACCGTCACACCAGAAATCCGAGATCAAGGCCCTCTTTTCCCTGCGCATGCGGGAGATGCGCTCCAGACGCTGGACACGCTGCTCCGGCGTGGTCATGAGCTCGAGCGACGGCCGCGTCCCGATGGGCATGTACTGGAAGTACCAGCCGATGAAGCAACCCTTCTCGTCCATGTAATAGTCCACGAACTCGTCCGAAGTCAGGGCGTCGGTGTTGTAACGGGTCACGGTGGCGGAGAACCCGTAGAGGGCCCTGGCCTCATTGAGGTTGTCCATGGCCTGGATGACCTTGTCGTAGACCCCTTCCCCTCTCCTGGCATCCGTCTCCTCGCGGTACCCCTCCACGGATATGCAGGGGATGATGTTACCGGCCTCGGCTATCTGGTAGGCCAGCTCGCGGTCGATGAGGGTGCCGTTGGTATAGACCTGGAAGGTCACATCGTGGTGTTTCCTGCACACGTCCAGCAGTGGTTTGTAATGGAAGGGCTCTCCCCCGGAGATGACGTTGAAGTAAATACCCATCTCCTTGGCCTCGCAGATGACACGTTCGAAGACGTGCACCGGAAGGTCGTCCTTCCTGGAGTACATCCCCGCGTAGCAGCCGATGCATTTGAGGTTGCAGCGCATACTGGGGCTGATGACCAAGAGCAGCGGCGGGCTGTAGCCATGTTCTTTCTCATACTCTTCCCGCACCCTCGCCTTGTAGAAGAGGGCATCGGTGAGGAAGTTCATGGCCCCTCGCCTTACGTTCTTGTGCAGTTCTGGCAGGCGATTCTTTACCTGCAGGATAAGGGACCGCATGAATTCCTGCCCCTCAGGCCAGGTGATGCCCGTGACGAACTTCTCGGCGAATGCGAGGAGCTTGTCGTCGGGGATGTTGGGAAGAACGTAGATTAAGCCGTTTATCGTCTTCTTGATGGCATAGTCCCTTATCACGGATACGTCCGGCATTTTTTCACCTCCTCTCTGTTTTCCTCGCGCACATTCACTTACCGTCGCGCGCACAGGGACGCCGCCCCTGGCGCTACTGGTCCCTTTGCTCATAACTTATTCCCCGGCTCCAAGACCAAGAAACCAGATGATACGGAAACGGTTACTCTCGACGGTCAGTTCCGCCATGGCGTTTCCCTCGCAGTGCTATAGCCGGATGCAAGCTCTCTTCTTTGATCCGGTATTTGTCCATTTTATCACGGGCATCTGACAAACAAGCATGCGTCACGCGTGGGGGTGTGCTCTCAGGTACTCCTCACGCAGCCTCGCCTTGCTCACATGCGTATATATCTGCGTCGTGCTGATGCTGGCATGGCCGAGCAGCTCCTGTATGTATCTGAGGTCGGCCCCGTTCTCCAACAGGTGGGTGGCATAACCGTGGCGCAGGGTGTGGGGGGTCATCCTGCCCTCGAGGCCCGCCCGCCTGGCATACTTCTTCACCAGCTCCCAGGCGCCCTGGCGGGTCAGCCTGCCGCCCCTCTGGTTGAGGAAGACGGCCCTCTGGCTGGCGGTGCGTGCCAGCCTGGAGCGCCCCACCGCCATATACTCGCGCAGGGCAGCTGCCGCAGCGCTGCCTATGGGGACCACGCGCTCCCGCGACCCCTTGCCCAGCACGCGCAGCTCCCCCTCCGCCAGGTCCACATCCTCGAGGTCCAGCCCGGTCAGCTCGGATATACGGATGCCCGTGCCGTAAAGCGTTTCCAGGATGGCGCGGTCGCGCAGGCCGGGGGGGTCCTCCGCCACGGGCTGTTCGAGGAGCCGGCGGGTCTCCTCCTGCGAGAGCACCCTCGGCAGGGCCCTGACATGCCGCGGTGACGGCAGGTCCGCGCCCGGCAGCTCCCCGTGGACTTCCTCCTCTGCCAGGAAGCGCTGAAAGCCGCGCAGCGCGGCGACCATGCGCGCCACGGAACGAGGCGATAAGCCCTGGCGCCGCAGCTCCTCCAGGAAAATGGTGATATCGCCGCGCTCCACCTCCGCCGGAGATGACCTTCCCCGCGAGCCCGCGAAGTGGACCCACCTGCGCAGGTCCCTGCCGTAGGCCTCCACCGTACGCGGTGACAGTCCCTTCTCCACCCTTATGTAGACCAGGTAGTCGCTCAGCAAAGCGTTCCAGATGGCTGCGGGATCATTTTCTCCCACGGGATACCTCCCCCGCTGTGTCCCGTGTCAACCTCCCTGGCGCCCGAAAAGCTGTCCACTGTCGACATCGATGGGCAGGATGTGTTCCAGGGGCTCGAACTCCAGGCCGTGAGCCTCGGCGACGGGGCGGGAGGTGACCCGACCCTCCACCGTGTTCACTCCCTTCGCCAGGCTGCCATTGCGCCTCACCGCGTCCTTGAGCCCGTACTCCGCTATCTCCAGGGCATACGGAAGGGTCACGTTGGTGAGGGCGAAGGTTGAGGTCCTGGGGACCGCGCCCGGTATGTTGCCTACGCAATAGTGGAGCACGTCGTGCTCGATATACACGGGGTCGGAGTGCGTGGTCATGCGCGAGGTGGTGATGCACCCCCCCTGGTCGACCGAGATATCCACCACCACGGAGCCCGGGCGCATGCTGTGCACCGTATCGTCGTCGACAAGCACCGGGGTGAGGGCCCCGGTCACCAGCACCGCCCCGATCACCAGGTCCGCCTCCCTGACCATCTCGCGCACGTTCATCTTGTTCGAGACCAACGTGGTAACGCGGCCGTGCAGGATATGCTCGAGATAGCGCAGCTTCTCCAGGCTCTTGTCCATGACGATTACGTGCGCGTCCATGCCCGTGGCCAGGATGGCTGAGTGCGAGCCCACTATCCCCGCCCCCAGGATGACCACGTTTGCCGGGGGCACACCGGTGGCGCCGCCCAGCAACATGCCGCGCCCGCCGTTCATCTTCTCCAGGTAATGGGCCCCCACCTGGGGAGCCATACGGCCCGCCACCTCGCTCATGGGCGCCAGCAGGGGCAGGCTGCCGTCCGGTCTCTCCACCGTCTCATAGGCAACGCCGACCACCCTGCGCCTTATGAGCTCCAGCGTCAGTTCCCTGTGGGCCGCCAAGTGCAGGAAGGTGAAGACTATCTGTCCCTCCCGCAGCAGGTCGAACTCCGACTCCTGAGGTTCCTTCACCTTGAGGATGAGCTCCGCCTCGGAGAAGACGTCCTCCGCCCCCGGCACGACCTCCGCACCCGCGGCCAGGTAATCGGAGTCCGAGATGCTCGACCCCTCGCCTGCACCCTTCTCGATAAGCACCCTGTGGCCGTCCACGATGAACTCGTGGGCCCCCTGGGGGGTGACGGCGACTCGATACTCCTGGTCCAGTGTCTCCCTGGGCACTCCTACGATCATCTCTCCTCCAGACCGGTGGGCCTCATGCTCTCCCGTACTCTCCCTTGACGTAAAGGACCGTCAGGGCGAGCCCGGCGATGGTTTTGGCGTCCACTATCTCCCCGCGCGAGACCATGCGGACCGCCTCGGCCAGGGGGACGCGCATGACCTCCAGGAACTCGTCCTCGTCCGCCTTCGCATGCGCCGGATGCAGCTCCCTTGCCAGGTAGAGGTGGAGTATCTCGTCGCTGAACCCCGGCGAGGTATAGAAAGAGCTCAACCTGGTCCACTTCCTGGCATCGAACCCGATCTCCTCCATGAGCTCGCGCCGCGCACATGTTTGCGGGTCCTCGCCCTCCGCCAGCTTGCCGGCAGGGATCTCCACCAGGTCCGCTGACGGCGCGTGCCGGTACTGGCGCACCAGGTAAACCCCCCCTTCTTCGTCCAGGGCGACCATGCCTACCGCGCCGCGGTGCAGAACCACCTCCCTCTCGGCCTCCATGCCGTTGGGCAGGCGCACTCTGTCCAGGTACAGGCGTAGGACCTTGCCGTCGAATATCTCTCTGCGCTCCAGCGTCTCGTGTCCCCCGGCGCTCAAGGCGTGCTCCTCAACCTGCCCGCCGAGCCCGCTATGGCCGAGCAGAACCGCAACAGCCGGTGCAGTTCGTCCACCCCTATGTGCTCATGGGTGGTATGGGGCTCCATGACCCCCATGCTCAATACCAGCGCCTTGATCCCCGCTGCATTGAGGATGTTGGCGTCGCTGCCCCCGCCTGATGGCTTTACTTCAACCCTCATCCCCATGGACTTGCCCGCCTCCGACGCCAACTGGATGACGGGGTCGGCGGGATCGATGAAGAACCCCTCGTAGGCGCGCTCTACCTTCACCTCGACCCCGACGCCCACCGCCACTTCCGCCTCCATCGCCGCCCTCATCATCGACTGCCTCTGGCCCTCCAGCTTGTTGGGGTCCAGCGACCTCACCTCTCCGGCCACTATCACCCGGTCCGGCACGATGTTCACGGCGCGGCCCCCCTGGATGACCCCGATGTTCGCGGTGGTCTCGCTATCGATGCGGCCCAGCCGCATCAGGCTTATCGCCCAGGAAGCGCCGTGGATGGCGTTGACGCCCTTCTCCGGCTCCACGCCGGCGTGTGCCGCCCTGCCCTTGAACACGAACTCCAGGTTCTCCTGTGCGGGAGAGGCGTTGATGACCTCGCCCACCCACCCCGCTCCATCAAGGACGAAAGCATGGCGCGACTCTATTCTCTCCCAGACCAGGTTCCTCGCGCCCTGCAACTGCTCCTCCTCGGCGACGGTGAAGATGAACTCCAGCGGGCCATGTCGCAGCTCCCCCAGGGAGGAGAGACGCATGAGTTCCATGGCCACGGCGGTCCCAGCCTTGCAGTCAGCACCCAGCACGGTGTCCCCCCCCGAGGTCACCACGCCCCCCTTGACCACCGGGTCGACACCCTTACCGGGGCTCACCGTGTCCAGGTGGGCCGAGAAGATGATGGGCGGAGCGCTCACCCCCGCCGCCGGCACCTTGACGTAGACGTTGCCGGCCTCGCCGCCCAAGGCCTTTGCGGCGTCGTCCACGAAGGGATCGAGTCCGCATTCCCTCGCGACCCCGCAGAGGTGATCGACCACCGCTCCCTCATGACGGGATTCGCTATCGATCTTCACCAGCTGGAGGAAGGTCTCGAGCAGTCTGTCTTCCATCTGATCGCGCTCCTGTCTGCTTCGTGGATCGCCAATACGTGATCCGCCACGGCCGAACGCTCCCGCTAGGAAAGACCCGCCTTCTCCCCCCCGCTGCCGTTGTCCCTTGCCGCCACCGGGCACGCAGGCGTCGCTAGCCCACGACCTTCAGGTCCGGCGTTTCCTGCTGGCCAAGGCGGCGGCGTAGTGCGGCCCCGACGAAGTCCCGGAAGAGGGGGTGGGGGCGGTTCGGCCTCGACTTGAACTCCGGATGGAACTGGCCGGCGATGAACCAGGGGTGATCGCGGCGTTCTATTATCTCCACCAGCCGCCCGTCCGGCGACAGCCCCGAGAAGACCAGGCCAGCCTCCTGCAGGACGGAGCGGTAGTGATTGTTGACCTCGAAGCGGTGGCGGTGCCTCTCGTAGATGACCTCATCCCTGTAGCAGGCGGAAGCCAGTGTCCCCTCCTCCAGCTTGCAGGGATAGAGTCCAAGGCGCATGGTGCCTCCCATCTCATCGACGTCCCGCTGCCCGGGCAGAAGATCGATGACCGGGTCCGGCGTGGCCGGATCGAACTCCGAGCTGTTGGCCTTGGGCAGGCCGCAGAGGTTGCGCGCCGTCTCGATCACCGCGCACTGCAGCCCCAGGCAGATTCCGAGGAAGGGCACCGCGTTCTCGCGCGCGTAGCGGATGGCTTCCACCTTGCCGTCCACCCCGCGCACCCCAAACCCCCCCGGTATGAGGATGCCGTCCAGCTCGGACAAAAGCTCCCCGGCGTTTTCCGGAGTGATGTCGTCAGAGGTCACCCAGCGGATATCCACGTTGGCGGAATGGGCAAAGCCGCCGTGCTTGAGGCTCTCGATGATGGACAGATACGCATCGATGAGGTCCACGTACTTACCGACCACGCCAATGGTGACGTCGTCCCTGGCCGACTTGATGCCCCGCACCATCTCCTCCCATTCCGTGAGGTCCTCCTCGTGCCCCTCCAGGCCGAGATGGCGGGCGACCACGTCCCCGAGTCCCTCGGCGTGCAGGAGAAGGGGCACCTCGTAGATGCAGTCGGCGGTGTGGGCGGAGACCACGGCATCGATATCTATGTCGCAGAGGAGGGAGATCTTGTCCTTGAGGTCGACCCCGATGGGTTCCTTCGAGCGGCAGACGATGGCGTCCGGTTGAATGCCCATGGAGCGCAATTCCTTGACGCTGTGCTGGGTGGGCTTGGTCTTCATCTCCCGGGTGGTCTCCAGGAAAGGCACCAGGCTGACGTGGATATACATCACGTGCTCCGGCCCCACGTCCTTCTTGAACTGCCGGATGGCCTCGAGGTACGGGAGGCTCTCGATGTCCCCCACCGTGCCGCCGATCTCGGTTATCACCACGTCCACCTCGCTGGAGCGGGTAAGGCGCAATATGCGCTCCTTGATCTCGTTGGTCACGTGGGGGATCACCTGGACCGTGCCACCCAGGAACTCGCCCTTGCGCTCCCTGGTTATGATGGACCAGTAGACACTGCCGGTGGTGACGTTGTTCTCCCTGCCCAGGTGCTCGTCCACGAAACGTTCGTAATGCCCCAGGTCGAGGTCGGTCTCGGTGCCGTCATCGGTCACGAAGACCTCGCCGTGCTGGAACGGGTTCATGGTCCCGGGGTCCACGTTGATGTAGGGGTCCATCTTCTGCATGGTCACCTTGAGCCCGCGTGACTTCAGCAGCCTCCCGATGGACGCCGCCGTGATCCCCTTCCCCAGCGACGACGATACTCCCCCCGTCACGAATATATATTTCACCGGCATCTCTTCAACCTCCCCTGGCTTGCGGGCGCTTTCCTCAGGTATTCTCCAAAAAGAGACGGAATCCCTACGTTTATAAGGGATTCCGCTATTCACCTTTTTGCGGGATTTTTCCGGCTCCTCTTTATCGCCGGTCACCTCCCGGTCGTCTTTATCCGCTTCAACCACTGCATTTCAGTATAGTCCATGGCCGTCCCGGTCTTCAATACGGTTATTCCTCCCCCACGGACCCCCGAACCGACGCGGGAAGTGCGGGCGCTTCAACCGGTCTTCAGTACGGTTATTCCTCCCCTACGGACCTGTTGATATATTTCCTGAGGCTCTCCACCATCTCCCTGAAGGCGCGCTCCAGCCCCTCGAACTCACCGCCCTCGTGCACGGTCACCTCCACGTCGAGGTTCCCATCCATGACCTCTTCGGCGGTGGCGGCGAGCTGGTCGATGGGCTCGGTGATGCGCTTGCGCAGCAGGAAGCTGAGCACGAAGAAGCAGATGACCGTGGCTCCCACCGCGGAGAAGATCACGGTCAGCCACAGCACCATGCTGGTGTTGTCGCGCTCTTCCTCGTAGAAGGCTTCTATCGCCGCGACCTGGTCTCCCATGGGTTTCACGAACACGTAGCCCACTTCCGTGCCCGAGGTGGGGCTAATCCCCTTGTTGGCGATGATGGCGTGGGGGCCCTCCAGCCCGATCTCCGGAAAGCCTTCCTCGCTGTAGATGTAGCCGCCCCCCTCGTCGATCACGTCCATGACGTAATCGGGCACCTCCCAGCCGTAGATCAGGGTCTCGTCGCTGGCCGCTATGACCATGGCGTCGGGGTTGAACGCCGACGGCAGCATGACGATGGAGACCGATGACAGTCCGAAGAGGCCCGAATCCACCATGCCCTTCATCTCGTCGATGATGAAACGCTGACCCTCGGTGAGCTCCTTGTTCAGGAGCGCCAAGATCAGCTCGGTGGGAGTGGCCCCGCTTATCTTCTCCTCGAAGGTGGGCAGGAGCAGGTCCGCTATGTACGCGCTCGCCGACACCAGGTTCTCCATCTCCGTCTCGATCATCTTGTCGATGCTCTTCTCGATGAGCCGGTCCTGCGAGGAACGGAAGAGCAGCATGGTCACCAGCCCGAAGGCTATGAACACTACGATGATCAACGCCGTGATGAGGAAGAGTATGCCGGATCTCTTTCTCCTGAAGCGGTCGGACGCCCTCTTTTTCATGGCAATCACCCCTTATCATGGACGTATACCCAGCGATATGTTCACTTCCGCGATCTTCTTCGGCCGCTTCGTCATCGGGCTTGAGCAGGGACGCGGGGCATCGAGAATGCGCGGCCGCACGCGAACCATATCGGTCCCGATCAACAGCAAGCCGGCTCGATATGCAGGTCTCAGTTGGCGCGCCTGGTCAGCCTCCACATGTAAGCCCGCCGCGGAGACAGGGCCATGGACACCAGGAAGAAGGCGAACATGACCAGCACGATGGTGGCCCCCGAGGCCACGTCATACCAGAAACTGATGTATAGCCCGAGCACCACGGATGCGACCCCCACCACCAGCGCCGCTACGAGGGCGCCGCGGTAGTTGCGGAAGAGCTGCATCCCGGCGGCGCCCGGGATCACCAGCAGTGCCGACACGAGGATGATGCCCACGAGCTTGATGGACACCACCACGGTAAGGGCCATGGTCAGAAGCAGTCCGTAGTAGACGGACCTCACCGCGAGGCCGCTGGCCACCGCGGTCTCCTCGTCGAAGGAGATGAACAGCAGCTCCTTGAAGAAAAGGACGATGAAAGCGGCCGCCAGGAACGCGATGGCGGCGGCGGCGGCGACGTCGGTCCAGCTCATGGCGAGGATGCTGCCGAAGAGATAAGCCATGAGGTCCAGGTTATAGGCCCCCGCCATCCTCACCAGCACCACCCCCATGGCCATGGCGGTGGCGAAGAGGATGCCGATGACGGTGTCCTCGTGGATGCGTCCCTTGCGGCTGAACCACCCGATGCCCATGGCGACGGTGGCGCAGAAAGCGCCCGCCGACAGCAAGGGGTCGATGCCCGCTGCGAGGCCGATGGCAACTCCACCGAAGGCGGCATGGGAGATCCCCATGCCCACGAAGGCCAGGCGCCTGACCACCACGAAGAACGAGATAAGCGAGCACAGAAGGGCGATGACGATGCCGCCCACCAGCGCCCTCTGCGCGAACCCATAGGCCAGCAAGTCAGTCCTCCCGCCTCTCCCGTCCGCCGGCAGCCGCCAGGAAGTCGAACTCGCAGCGGTAGGCCTCCTTCAACCTCTCGCTGCCCAGGACCTCCAGGGGTTTTCCGTGCAGGTGCATGGTGCGGTTGATGCAGGCGATCTCGTCCGCGAACCGCGCCAGCACCGCCGCGTCGTGGGAGACGAAGACGACGGTCAGCCCTTGCTCTACCTTGAGCCCGCTCAGCAGGTCCATGAAGTTCTCCTGGGCCTCGTAGTCCAGCCCCGCCGTGGGCTCGTCCAGCAGCAGGATGCGCGTCTCCAGGCACAGTGCCCGTGCGAGAAAGGCCTTCTTCTGCTGGCCACCGGAGAGTTCGCCCACCGGCCTCTTCTCCAGGCCCCCCAGCCCGACCGCTGCGATGCTCTCCAGGACCGCCTCGCGGTCGGAACGGCGCGGGAAACGCATGGCGCCGATACAGCAGGTGCGTCCCATCATCACTACGTCGTACACCGATACCGGGAAGAGCGGGTCGAAGAGGACCTGCTGCGGCATGTAGCCGATGTGGTGGAGTTCGTGTTTGAGTTCACCCGGGCTCATCCCCATCACCAGCACCCGTCCCGCGTCCGGCCTCACCAACCCCAGGATGACCCTGATGAGGGTGGTCTTGCCCGCCCCGTTGGGACCGATGATCCCCAGGAAAGTCCCCTCCCCGACGGAGAAGGTGATGTCCTCCAGCACGGTGTGGCCGTTCAGGCTCGCCCACATCTCCTCGAGGACGATGACCTCTTTGGGGCCCTCCCCTTCCGCCGCGAAGAACTCGCTGACCCGGCATTCCCTCATCGCAAAGCCTCCCCCATGACCTCGACGTTTCTTCTCATCATCTTCAAGTAGGTATCGTATTCCGGGTCGTCGGGATCTCCCAGCGGGTCCAGTATCTTCACCACGACCCTCCCCCCCGACTCCTCGGCGATGGCCTCGGCCGCCCTGGGACTGAACTGTGGCTCGGCGAATATCACCCCCACGCCCCCCGCCTCGACCAGCGCGACCAGGTCCGCGATCTCGCCGGCTGAGGGTTCCTTGCCGGGCAACTCCTCTATGACGCCTACCTGCTCAAGTCCATAGCGGCGGGCGAAGTATACCCAAGAGGAGTGGAAGGCGACGAACTCACGCCGCGAGAAGAGCGCCGCCTTCTCCGCGATCTCCGCGTCCAGTTCCGCGAGGTTCCGTATATAGTCCTCGGCGTTGGCGCGGTATGCGGCGGCATGTGCGGGGTCGGCTTCCGCCAGCCCTTCGCCGATGGCCTCCACGATGCCCATGGCGAGGACGGGGTCGAGCCATACGTGTGGATCGTATAGCCCGCGTTCGTGTCCCCCTGTCTCCTGTTCGGGCCCGCTACCCTCGTCCCCCGCTGCGATAAGCTCTTCCGCTGGGACGGCTTCCCCCGCCACAACCCTGGCAGTGCTGACGTCCACCACGTCCGCGAACACCTCCTCCGCCCATGGGTCCAGATCCATCCCCACCGTCACCAGCACCTCCGCCTCCTCTAGGAACCTCATCTGCCCCGTGGTCAACTCATAGGAATGGGGGCTTGCACCGGGAGGGACCATGGTCTCCACCTCTACCAGGTCGCCGCCCACCTGCTCGCAGAAGTCCGCCATGGGCACGATGTCCGCCGCCACCTTCAGCCGGCCGTCTCCGCCCCCCTCCGCCGCACAGCCAGCGAAAAGGGCGGAGAGCACGAGTATAACGAGAGCGGCCACCGCACCCACATCTCTGGCCTTGCCGGTTTTATCGATAATATATTTCAAATATTGCACAACGCACCTCCCGGCGGGCTCGCGTATCATCCCCCCGTTTCCCGCCCCTTTTTCAGGCAAGCCTGGCAATAACCGAAAAGGCTCATGCAATGAGAGGTGATGAGAAAGTCGCTGCCGTCCTTCACCCGTTCCACCAACTCGTCGATGAGGCACTCCTCCAAAAGCTCCACCTCGCCGCAGGAGAGGCATTCCATATGGTGGTGGTGCTTCCCTGAATCCAGCTCGAAATACCTGTTTCCTCCGCGCAGGTGTACGGGAAAGGCTATCCCCAGCCCGCAGAAGAGGTCCAGGGTGCGGTAGACCGTGGCCAGCCCCAGTCCGCGCGATTTCGCTACCGCCCTGGCGTGTATGTCCTCGGGGGTGAGGGGACGGCCTTCGTTCTCCTCCAGCACCGCCAGCACCGCCTCCCGCTGCGGGGTGAGGCGGTGGCCCCTCGAGCGCAGCCTCTTGGCCAGGTCCATTTCCACTCCTTATTGATAATAATTATCAATATTATACTACAGGAACACCGACTCCATCAGCTCTTATTGCCGGGTCACACAGGACGGGGAGCGGGTGGGCCTCAGGGGTCGGTGGGGGTGAAGGCGAGCCGCCCATCCTTGCGGTCTTTGAGCATGGCCCTGGCATGTTTGCGCGCGGTGGCCCCGCTTCCCCCCAGCATGCGCGCGAGTTCGTCGACGCGCCGCGCCTCGTCCAGCCGCTCCACCTCGGTGATGATGCCGTCCGGCGTCTCGCTCTTGCTCACCACCATGTGGGTATCGGCCATGGCCGCGATCTGGGGGAGGTGGGTGATGGAAAAGACCTGGTGATAACCGGATATGCGCGAGAGCTTGGCCGCCAGGATGTCGGCGGTGTTGCCGCCGATGCCCGCATCCACCTCGTCGAAGACGAGGGTGGGCACGTCGTCGGCACGCGCAAGCGAGAGCTTCAGGGCCAGCATGATGCGGGACAGCTCTCCCCCCGAGGCGATGCGGGCGATGGGCTGGTAGGCCAGCCCCTTGCCCGGCGACACCTTGAACTCGACACGGTCCCGACCGCGGGCGTCGAAGTCTCCGCTGTCCTCTATCTCCACGCTCAAACGCATCCCCGCCATGTTCAGCTCGGAAAGTTCTCCGTTTACCTCGCGGACCAGCTTCTCGGCGAGCCGCGACCGCGACGCGGTCAGCCGCGCGGCCGCCCCTGCCAGCTCCGCCCGCCTATCCTCCACTTCCGCCTCCAGTTTCTCCCTTCTCTCGTCCAGCCCCTCGAGCTCGGCTAGGCGCGCCCGCGAGCGTTCCAGGTGGTCGAGGATGAGTGCGGTGTCCCTGCCGTACTTACGGGCAAGCTCCGAGATGGCCCGCAGGCGCAGCTCCACCTCCTCCAGGCGGCCGGGCTCGAAGTCGAGCGACTCCCCGTAGGCCCGCAGTTCGCGGGAGAGGTCAGCCAGCAGTCCCTGTGCCTCCCGCAACCTCGCCACCCACGCGGACAGCTCATCGTCGTGCGAAGCCGACTTCTCCAGGACCGTCTCCGCCGCTCCCACGCGGTCCAGGGCTCCCTCCTCGCCGCCGTCACCGCCGATGCAAGCGTACGCCTCGCGCACCGCGTTGAACAGCTCCTCGCGGTTCTGCATGCGCTTGCGTTCCCTGAGCAGCTCCTCCATCTCCCCCGCGTGGAGCCCGGCCGCCTCTATCTCCCGCACCTGGTAGCGGAGCAGGTCCATCTCCCGCAGCCGTTCCGCCTCCTCCATGGAGGCCTCCTCCAGCTCTCCGGAGACCTTGCGCCATGCGGTATAGAGTTCGCGGTAGAGGAGCAGCCCTTCAGCGTGGTCGCGGGGGCCACTGGCGTCCAGGTATTCGAGGTGACAGGCTGGGCGCAGCAGGCGTTGGTGGTCGTGCTGGCCATGTATGTCCACCAGGTGCTCCCCCAGCCGTGCCAGTGTGCCCACCGTGCATATGGTCCCGTTCACGTAGCACCTGCCCTTGCCCTCCGTGGTCATGACCCGGCGCAGGACCAGCTCCCCGTCGCGCGCGAGGTCCAGTCCCTCCTCCGCGGCGGTGGCGATGAGGCCATCTCCCAGAGCGTCGAAGGCCGCCTCCAGCTCCAGCCTGGCCGACCCCTCCCGCACCAGGCCGCTGTCGCCCCTGCCCCCGAGGAGCAGGCCCAGGGCGCCCACGAGCACCGTCTTGCCGGCGCCGGTCTCTCCCGTAAGGACGTTTAGGCCGCGGCCGAACTCGAGACTCGCCTCCTCGATGAGCGCCAGGTCTCGCACGTGCAGTTCCCGCAGCATCTATCACCTCGCCTTGCAGAGCGGCCGTCCGCTACTTCTCGCTGCCCGGGAAGTCGAACTTGTCCCGCAACAGGTTGTAGAAGGAATACCCCTGCAGCTTGATCATCTTCAGCCGCCTCCCCGCTTTGCGTATGAGCACCTCTCCGCCCCGCGGCAGTTCGATCTCTTCGCGGCCATCCAGGGAGAGGGAAGGGAGTACCTTCTCCCTCTCCACCAGCACCTCGATGGTGCTGTGCGGGGAGATGATCACCGAGCGGTCCATGAGGGAGTGGCTGCATATCGGGGTAAGGATGATGCAGTCCAGCCCGGGGTCCACGATGGGCCCGCCCGCGGAGAGCGAATAGGCGGTCGATCCCGTCGGCGTGGAGAAGATGACGCCGTCACCGGCATAATAATGGAAATAACTACCATCTATATCCACCTCGAGCCGTACCATCCTCTGCAGCTCCCGTTTACCCACCGCTATCTCGTTGAGGGCGAAGTGGGAGGTCCCCGCGGCGTCATCCCCCAGCATGCACTCCAGCAGCATGCGTTCCTGCAGCTCGAAACGGCCGGCCAGGATCTCCTCGAGGCCCGGATACATGTGTTCTTCCTCCATGGCGGTGAGGAACCCCTTCTTGCCCAGGTTGATGCCCACCACCGGCGTGTCCGCCTCATAGGCGGCGGCGGCGGCCCTGAGCATGGCCCCATCCCCGCCAAGGGATACGATGATGTCCAGGCCATCCAGGTACTGCGCGCCGTCCGACCCCTTCTCCGGGCGGCCCATGGCTATCGCGTCCTCCCGCGGGATCCTGGCCGTTATGCCCCTCTGCTGCAGCCAGTCGGCCAGCTCTCCGGCGACGTGCAGGGACCGCGCCTTACGCGCGTGGGGCATGATCCCCACCGTCTTTATCTCACTGCCCATGCTTCCTCCACCGCCTTCTCGACCCGCGAGGCCGCATCGGCCCCTTCCCCGTGACCGCCTCCGCTCCACCATGCGAAGAACTCGATGTTCCCGTCAGCCCCCTTGAGCGGCGACGGCGCTATATCGCGCAGCACGAACCCGTGGCGTGAGGCCTCCATGGTCACCGCGGTCAGGACCTCCCGGTGCACCGCCGGGTCCTTCACCACGCCTTTTCTTCCCACCTTGCCTTTTCCCGCCTCGAACTGTGGCTTCACCAGCGCTACAAGCTCCCCCCCCTCCCCCAAGACTCTCGCCAGCGCCGCGAAGACAAGGCGCAGGGAGATGAAGGAGAGATCTGCGACGATCACCTCGGGGGTGAAAGGAAGGTCGCTCGCTTCGAGGAAACGCACGTTGACGCCCTCCATGACCGTGACCCGCCCGTCCCGCCTCAGGTCCCAGTGGAGTTGACCCCTGCCCACGTCGAGGCAGACGATACGGGACACTCCCCTGCGCAGAAGGCAGTCGGTGAAACCGCCGGTCGACGCTCCAGCATCCAGGGCCGTGCGGCCGGAGACCTCTATCCCCCAGCGCTCCATCACTCCATCGAGTTTATCACCGCCCCGTGACACGAAGCGCCTGCCGCTCTTGACGATGACCCTGTCCCCGGGGCCGAGCCTGTAGCCCGCCTTGAGTGCGCTCCCCTTGCCCTCGATCTCCACCTCTCCCGCCATGACCGCCAGGCGGGCACGCTCGCGGGAGGGGTAATGCCCTTCATCCACCAGCCACTGATCGAGCCTCTTCATCTACTGCCCGTGCCCGCCGCGCAGCGCTTTTTTAACCACCGCGGCAACGGAGGCGGCGTCCAGGCCCTCGATGCGGAAGAGCTCCGGGACCTTGCCGTGGCCCACGAAACGGTCGGGCAGGCCCAGGTTGATGACCATGCACGCGCTGCCCGCCCTCTTGAGCAGGGCGGACACGGCCTCGCCAAAGCCGCCGCTCAGGCAGTTATCCTCCAGGGTCACCAGCAGGCCGCGCCGCGCGGCGTGCGCCAGGATCCCCTCCTCGTCCATGGGTTTTACGAAGCGGGCGTTGACCACCGCGGCTCCTATCCCCTCCTTTGCCAGCACCCCCGCCGCATCAAGGGCGACGTCCGCCATCCTGCCCACCGCGACCAGACATACCTCACCGCCCTCGGCCTCCACGAGGGTGGCCGCCCTGCCAACCGGGATCTCCTCGGGTCCGGGCGCTACCTCCAGGGAGCTGCCCGCTCCGCGTGGATAGCGGATGGCCACCGGTCCCTCCACCCGCAGCGCCGCCCAGAGCATATCGCGCAGCTCCTCCTGGTTGCGGGGGGCCATGACCGTCATCCCGGGCATCATGCGCAGGTAGGTGAGGTCGAAGGCGCCGTGGTGGGTGGGTCCGTCCTCACCCACCAGACCGGCGCGGTCAATGGTGAAGACGACGGGTAGCCCTGGCAGGCAGACCTCCTGGATCATCTGGTCGATGCCCCTCTGCAGAAAGGTCGAATATATGGATACCACCGGCCGGTAGCCGCCCAGGGCCATGCCTGCCGCCAGGGTCACGGCGTGCTGTTCCGCAATCCCCACGTCGAAGAAACGGCGCGGATAGAGCCGCGCGAAATCGTCCAGGCCCGTCCCCAGCTTCATGGCCGCGGTTATGGCTACCAGGCGCGGTTCCGCCCTGGCCATGTCGCACAGGATACGCCCGAAGGTTGCGGTGAACGATGGCGGCCCCTTGGCCTCCAGCGAAACCCCGGTGTCGGGATCGAAGGGGCCTATGCCGTGGAAGAGGTCGGGGTCCCTCTCCGCCGGGGGGTATCCCTTGCCCTTGCTTGTCAATATATGGATGAGGATGGGCCCCTCGGCGGCCTTCGCGAGTTTGAGGTCCCTTTCCACCGCCTGGATGTCGTGGCCGTCGACTATGCCCACATACTGGATCCCCAGCTCCTCGAAGATGAACTCCGGGATGAGGAAGTTTTTAAGGCGTTCCTTGAAGGAATGGATGATGCGGTCCGTGGGTGCGCCCACCACGGGGACGCTCTCTATTATCTCCTTGACCTCGTCCTTGACCCGCGTGTAGCGGGGGTTGAGGCGGAGTTGTGTTAGATAGGTGGACATGGCGCCCACGTTGCGCGAGATGGACATTCCGTTGTCGTTGAGCACGATGATAAGGTCTCTTCTCAAGTGCCCGGCCTGGTTGAGCGCCTCGAACGCCATGCCCCCGGTGAGTGCCCCGTCCCCCACCACCGAGACCACGTGAAAGTCATCTCCCGCGAGGTCGCGGGCGATGGCCAGGCCCAGACCGATACTGATGGAGGTTGAGGAATGGCCGGCGTTGTTGACGTCGTGGGGGCTCTCCTCGCGGCGCGGGAAGCCGCTGCAACCTTCGGAGCAGCGCAGGTGCTCGAACTCCTTGCGTCGGCCGGTCACGAGCTTGTGAGCGTAGGCCTGATGGCCCACGTCCCAGACGATGCGGTCACGCGGGCTGTCGAATACCCTGTGCAGGGCCAGGGTCAGTTCCACCACCCCCAGGCTGGACGCCAGGTGTCCTCCACACCTGGCGGTGGTCTCCACGATAACACGCCTGATCTCCTCGGCGAGCCTTGCCAGTTCGTCGTAGTCGAGCGACTTGAGGTCGGACGGACCCGAGATGTTGTCCAGGAGGGAGGCGGCGCTCATTACCCCGCTTCCTCCAGGCTCTTCCCGAGTTCCTCCACTTCCGAGACGGCCTCCTCGAGGAGGTCCAGCGCCTGGTCCGGCTCGAGATCCTCCTCCAACCTGCGCGCCTTATCCTCCATGCGGTCCAGCGCTTCCTCCAGGTCCTTCTCATCCGCTGGCAAGCTCCGCAGCCCCCTTTCGTGTGGTTAAAAAGACAGAGGACCCGCCGCTCGGGCCACTCCCTCCCTGATCTCCTCTTATTATACCTGGATTCTATCTGACGCTTTTACGGGGCCGCAAGTTCGTGTAAGGTCCTGCAGGTAGGGGGTATAGACGCGTTGAAATATTGTATGATATTCACGGCCGGCGCCTGCCGCCTGGCGGATGTCCGGATTTCGTGGTCTTCACGCGAAGAAGCGCACATCATTGCGCAGAGGTTGGAAGTACCTTGGACGGAAGCGAACACATCCTGCACCATACCGTCAGCGGGGGCGAAGGCACCAGGGCCAGGCAGAGGGAAAAGGGCTTGACCTGGCCCGCGCGCCACCTCGCCAGGGATATCGGCCCCCGCGCCCCGGGAAGCCAGGGAGAGAGGTCCGCCGCGCGCTTCATAGAGAAGGAGCTGGGGTCCATGGGCGTCACCACCGAGGCCCACAGGTTCCGATCGCCCGCCACCACCGCCTGGAGCGAGATGCTCGTGCACCTCATGGTCCTGTTCGGAGCGGTCATCTTCCCCGCCAACCGGTACGTATCCTATGTGCTGATCTGCGCGGGTTTCTTCCTCTACCTCCTTGAGTATAACGGGCGCAGCCCCTTTACCTGGCTGCAACCCTACCGCCGCTCCGAGAACGTCATCGCGAGGGTGAGGCCTTACCGGGAAGTGCGCAAGGTGCTGGTGGTCGTGGCGCACATGGACTCTCCCCGCGCGCCCTTTTACCACCTGCCAGCTTTCCTGTGGTCGCTGCGCGCCACTTTCCTCTTCGATTTCGTGTGCATGTCCGCACTCTTCATGCTCTACACCGTGGCCTTCGGCGGCTATCTGCTCAGCATGGAGGAGACGGCGCTGACCCTGTTCTGGCACATCGGCCTGATCATCGCCGCCGTCCCGGCGCTGGCCGCATTCGCCTTGTTCATCAAGGCCTGCAGCGGCTCGACCCCCGGCGGCAACGACAACGCCACGGGCGTCACCGTCCTTTTGGAGCTGGCCCGCGTCTACACCCGCCGCCAGCCTTACAGCATGGACTTGTGGCTGGTCGCGACGGGCGCCGCGGACGCTGGCGGCGTGGGAGTGAAGAGGCTGCTGCGGAAGTACCGCCGCGAGCTCAAGGGGGCTTACTTCATCGTCATGGACGGTATGGGCCGTGGTTTCCCGGTCTGTTTCCGGCGCGAGGGGCGGCTGATCCCTTTCCGCGCCAGCCGCAAGCTCACCTCCGTGGTCAAGGATGTCAGTGGGGCGCACGGCCATTACACCGTCGGCTTCAGGAAAAACGGCCTGTACCTCGGCGAGAGCTTCCAGCTCCTCTCGCGCGGTCGCAAAGCGATCACCGTGAGCACCCGCGAGGAGACGCGCCATCCCCGCTACTGGAGGTGCGCCAGGGACGATTACGACAACGTCGACCTCCGTTCCCTCCGGCTCTCCATCGACTTCATGACCGCCCTGCTTGATACCATCGACCGCGGCGACCTCAAGTGAACCTCCCCCGGGAGGCAGGCGGGCACAGCGGCGCAAGCGCCTTCATCGCTCATGCGCCTTCTTCGCCGTTCTTCCTGTGTCTCCTGTTCGCCGCGCGCCTACGTCGGCCTGCGGCCGCCCTGCCGCCCCACCAGGACGCCGCGATGAAAACGGCGAAGAGCACCGCCACCGAGCCGATACGCGCCCAGGCCGCGCCCGATGCCGATATGCCGCTCAGCACCGACCAGGAGCCATCGCCGCTCGCCGCGAAGATGGCGCCCAGCACCAGCGCCACCACGAGGTAGCAGGCGAAGGACTCAACGCCCCTCCAGACGGGATGGTAGTAACCCCTCCTGCTCCACACGAAGGGCGGTATGGCGCAGAGGACGAGATAGCTGAAGAAGACGGCGGTCAGGGCGAGGGTATCCGCTAGGCCGAGGGTCTGCCTCTCGAGCATGTCTTGAATGAACCCAAAAAAGAGATAGCGATAGAGAACGAGGAGCACGGTGTAGTAGATGAGGCTCCAGGCCCAATAGGGGACCGCAGAGAGCCTTCTCCTCCATACGCTCGTCCCGCGCCGGCCTCCAGCCTGTTTATTCGTTATCGCGTGCTCCTTCGCTATTCCCCCATGATCTGGAGGATCAGGACCCGTCTGCGGGGGCGACTGTCGAAGTCCACGAAAGCGATCTGCTGCCACGTCCCCAGGGTTAGCCGCCGGTCCTTGAAGGGCACGCTGAGCGAGGGCCCGGCCAGGGACGCCCGTACGTGCGAGTGGCCGTTTCCGTCCTTCGATGCGCGGTCATGATGATATGCCGCATCCCGCAGCGCAAGGTGCTCGAAGGCCTCCTCGAGGCCCCGCGCCAGCCCCGGCTCGAACTCCAGGGTTGTCACGCCGCCGGTGGAGCCGGGAACGAAAACGGTCACCAGGCCGTCGCTGAAGGGCGAGCCAGAGAGCTCTTCCTGGACCCGGTGGGTGATGTCGATGATGTCCGAGTCCCCCTGGGTTGAGAACTCCAGCATTGTGGTATGAAGCGGCATCTCCGTCTCCTCCCTGCTTCGCGTCAGATACGGTAGACGTCTTCTTCGCGCATGACCGTATACCCGCCACCCTGCAGGGCGCGGATGGCCGCGTCCAGTTGCTCGACCCTGAACACCACGATGGCGCTCTGCCCGCTCTTCTCGACGAAGCAGTAGAGGTACTCGATGTTGACGTTGCCTTCATAGAGCGGTCCCAGGACCCCCGCGAGGCCACCGGGCTCGTCCGGCACCTCGACCGCGATGACCTCGGTCTCGCTCACGGTAAAACCGCTCTCCGCCATGGCCCGCATGGCCAGGTCGGGATTGCTTACGATGAGCCGGAGCACGCCGTAGTCGGCGGTCTCGGCGATTGAGAGGGCCCTGATATTGACGCCCGTCTCCGCCAGGCGTTTGCACACCTCGTAAAGCCGGCCCGATTTATTCTCGAGGAACACGGAAACCTGTCTTACCTTCACCCCGCAACCTCCTAGATCTTCCTGTTGTCTATGACCCTGACCGCTTTCCCCTCGCTCCTCTGGATGGAACGCGGCTCCATGAGGCGCACCCTCACCCCCACGCCGAGATAGCTCTGCACCTCATCGCGTATCCTTTTCTCCAGCACCTCCAGTTGCTTGATCTCATCGGAGAAGACCTCCGGCGAGACCTCCACCTGTACCTCCAGTACGTCCAGGTTGTCGACGCGGTCCACCACCAGCTGGTAGTGGGGGCTCAGCCCCGGCACCTGCATAAGCACCATCTCCACCTGGGAGGGGAAGACGTTTACCCCCCTGATGATCAGCATGTCGTCGGTGCGTCCCGTCACCCTCTCCATGCGCACGTGGGTGCGCCCGCAGGGGCAGGGCTCGACAAGCATCCTTGAGATGTCGCGGGTGCGGTAGCGGATCAGGGCCAGCCCCTCCTTGTTGATGTTGGTGAAGACCAGCTCCCCTTTTTCTCCCGGTGGCAGCGTCCTGCCGCTCTGGGGATCGATGATCTCAGGGATGAAGGAGTCCTCGAAGATATGCAGCCCGTTCTTCTCGGAACACTCTATGGACACGCCCGGGCCTACCACCTCGGAGAGCCCGTAGATGTCATGGGCGGATATCTTCAGTTCGTCCTCGATCTGGCGGCGCATCTCGTCCGACCACGGCTCCGCACCCAGGATGGCCGCCTTCAGCTTGATCTCCTCCCGCCCCACGCCCATCTCCCGCATGACCTCCGCGATGTTCAGGGCGTAGGAGGGGGTGCAGCAGAGGATGGTGCTGCCGAAATCGACCATCATCCGCACCTGGCGCTTGGTGTTGCCGCCGGACATGGGCAAGGCGGTGGCTCCCAGCCGCTCGACCCCGTAATGCAGCCCCAGCCCGCCGGTGAAGAGGCCGTAGCCGTAGGAGACGTGGACAATATCATCGGGCGTCCCTCCCGCCGCGACGATGGTGCGCGCCACCAGGTCCGCCCAGACCGCTATATCCCCCGCGGTATAGCCGACCACGGTGGACTGTCCCGTGGTGCCCGATGAGGCGTGTATCCTGACGATGTCCCGCATGGGTACCGAGAAGAGCCCGAACGGATAGTTGTCTCTCAGGTCGTCCTTGTACGTGAACGGGAGTTCCCGGAGATCGTCCAGGCTCTTGATGTCGCCCGGCTTGAACCCCGCTTCCTCCAGCCTGCCGCGGTAGAACGGCACCTTCTCGTAAAGACGGTCGACGGTCGCGCCCAGGCGCTCCAGCTGGAGCTGTTCCAGGCGTCCCCGCTCCCAGGTCTCCACCTCGTTGAAATGATCCATCGCTCTCCCCTCTTTCCACGGCTGAAACTCAGGGTAATTTTAACATATGGCATCGGCGCCCCGGCAATCGGTCGGGACGCGTCTTCACTCGTATCCCAGAAGGTCCGGGGCGCAATACGCGATGTCGTGATGCTCTCTTCTTACCGGCTGCGCCGCACCGGACGGGCAGTAAAGGAAGCGCCGTCCGCAACCGTGGCACTTCCCAGCATCGGCGTATGCCTTGCCGTCGCGCACCTCGATGGCCGCGAAGAAGCAGCGGGAGCGGCGGTCCAGGGAACACGCCTCCGGCCCCACGCACAGCTCTGGATCGATCACCGCATGATGGTATCCCCGGCTGAACATCCGGTCCCTCTTTTTTGAACTGGTTACGCGGCGGCATGCAGCGTGCGGGACCGCGGTGCGTGAGCGATAGATCCATTCTGCATCGGTGAGATGCCCCGGGACCTTCATGGCCACGTACTCGTACTTGCTCCCGAGCAGGTTGAGCGGGAACGGAATACGGGAATGCAGCCTCAGGCCGCGTGTATCGATGTGTGCGAGCATCACTCAGTCCTCTCTCCTCGGAGCGCGCGCGGGCGTCCGGCGCCTCGCGCTCGCGCGGACGGTTTCAGATCGACCTCCTCCGGACCAGGATGGAGCCCAGGGTTAGCAGGCCCGCCCCGAAGGCGGCCAGCGCTACCAGTTGCCAGAGGACATCGGCCAGCGTCTCCCCCCTGAGCATCACCCCCGCCAGGGCCTCGACGGCATAGGTGAGAGGTATGGCCCTGGCGATCCACTGCATGAAGGCCGGCATCTGCGAGAGGGGGAACACCACCCCGGTCATGAAGATGAGCGGGAAGCACACCAGCACGCTGAGGATCACCGCTGCCGCCACCTGTCGGGCGAAGGCGGCGATGACCAGGCCAATCCCGATGCAGGAAAAAGAGGCCGCGGCGATGATCAGCAGAGACAGCGGCGCATTGGAAGAGAACGCGCCGAAGACGGCCACCGCGAGCGCCAGCATCACCGCCGACTGCACGAAGACCACCGCGGTGGCCAGCAGCAGCTTCGAGCCCACCAGGGACAACGGCCCCATCTCGGTCAGTCCCAGCCTGGTGCGCATGCCCTCCTCGTATTCCACGACCATGAGGATGGCCCCGCAGAGCACGCCGGTCCAGAGGATGGAGAGCGCGATGAGGGAGGGCACCACCGCGTCCTTGGCCGACAGTGGACGTCCCGCGACGGACGACACCTCCAGCGCAATGGGAAGTGCCGTCCCCCGCAGGTATGCCGCCGCCTCCTCGATATCCCCGATCACCGTATCGGCGAGGTCTATCCCCACCTCGACCTTCTCCTGCAGGTCGGGGCGGTCCGCCAGGGCCTCGTTTAACTCCAGCAGGTTGTCCCTGATCTGCTGCAGGCCCACCACCTCGGTGCCGAAGAAATCGCCCCCGCTCACCAGAACGTAGAGCCCGGCCACCACCGCCTCCGTCTTGTTCTCCACCACCCCATCCTTGATGCGGGAGAGGAAACCGCGGATGCTCGTCTCGGCGAACTCCGCCTTGACCAGGTTTGACTGGTCGATGATCACCGGAACCTGCGCCACCTCGTCCAGGGTCTTCAGGGAATGCACGAAACCGCGCGGCAGCACGATCACCGCGTCCGCCCTCCCCTGCCGCAGGGCCTCCCTGGCCTCCTCCCCGGATGCAAAGACCTCTATCTCCGTCACGTCCTGCCCGAACTCCGTCACCAGCCCGAGGGCATCGAAGTTCTGGTCCTCCAGCCATATGGTCTCCCCCAGGTAGGGGTATTCCTCCTCAGGCACCGCGAAGAGCACCGTGTCGCGCCCCTCCCGCAGCGATGACGTGGCCTCTCCCGCGGTTGCGTATTCGTGCCATTCGTCCGCCTCGCTCTCCAGGTCGAGCAGGGTCGCGGCGATCTCCTCGGCTGTGAGCTCCGCCCCCAGCCACCGCGGCGCCCCGCCTTCGGTGGCCACTGCCAGCAGTGAATTCACCTGCCCGGCCGCGAGGGACGCCACCGCCTCCTCCCCATCCGCGTACTCGTTTGCCCTTACGCCCCGCCGGCGGAAGCGCCGCTCCAGCCCCTCCGCTTCCGCGGTCTTCACGCCCGTCCAGGCGATCTCTCCGGCATCGGCGCTGTCCAGGTTCACCAGGGCGATGGGGACCGGGCGGCCGACGCCCGAGAAGGCCGCGCCGATGACGCCCATGATGATGAACGGGTAGATGATGAGCACCGCGAAGAGCAGGCGGTTGCGGTAGATGAGCTTCCAGTCCTTGAGGAAGAGCGCCTTCATGCCCTTCATGTCTTTACCTCGTGCATGAAGCGGAGAAAGGCGTCCTCCAGCGTGACCTCGCGGTAGTGTAGGTTGCGCACCGCGCCCGCCAGGCCGGAGGCGATCTCCGGCAGCTTGTCCGGCAGCTCCGGGCCGGTGATGATCACCGTCTCCCCCTCCTTTTTCCAGGCCAGGCCCAGGCGTTCGCAGAGAGCGTCCATATCGGAGGAGCGGTCCGCGAGCATCACCGCCTCCACCCGGTCGGTCCCAAGCAGTCCCTTGATGTGCACGGGCGTGCCTTCCTCCCGCAGGCTCCCTCCGATGAGGATGGCCACCCGGTCGCAGATGCGGTCCGCCTCCTCCATGTTGTGCGTGGTGAGCAGGATCGACCGCCCTTCCTCCGCCAGGCGCAGGATAAGGTCCCACAGGGAAAGCCGCGCCTCCGGGTCCAGCCCGGAGGTGGGTTCGTCCATATAGATGAGTTCAGGCCGGTGCACCAGGCCCATGGCCAGGCTCAACCGCTGCTGCATGCCGCGAGAGAAGAACCTGACCTGCTTCGCGGCGTGCCCCTCCAGGCCTGCCCACGCCAGCAGCTCCGCCACCCTTTCCGCCGAATCCTCCCTGGAGATGCCATGGAGCCCGGCCAGCAGGGCCAGGTTCTCGTGTGCCGTGAGGCGGCCGTAGAAGGCGGGTTCCTGGGGGACGAGCCCGATGCGCAGCCGGTAGCGGTCCTCGCGGGGATCGACCATTTCGCCATCGAGGAGTATCTCTCCCCCGCTGGGGGCCGTCTGTCCCGTCAGGATGCGGACAAGGGTGGTCTTGCCGGCCCCGTTGGGGCCGATCAGGCCGAAGGTCTCGCCTCTGTCGACATCCAGGGAAACGCCGTCAAGCGCCTTGAACCCGTCGAACTCCTTGCTGAGGCCTCTTACAGAGATCACACGCTTTCCTCCACCACTGCTCCCCGGAGATCAGATTGTAGCAGATGCGGGCGACCGCCCTGCCCCTCCACAAAATTCTCAGAAATTGACTTTATCATCATAAATATGATTTAATAACTTTAGATTATTTTAACAACAAACATGTTAAAGGTACAGCCCGAAAGGCATGATATATTAATTATGCTGAACAAAAACGCCCGCAAGAGCCTCTAAGGACAATAGTATTAGGTTGAGAGGTCGGACGGTGGCGAGGATGTCCAGGAAAGCAATGGTCGCGGGGACGCTCATCGTGTTGCTGGCAGCGGCCTTTCCCGTGTCCGCGTTCTCCGCAACCCTGGAGGAGAAACAGGCGGAGGCCGATAAGGTCAGGCAACAGATCGAGGCCATGAAGGCCGAATCACAGCAGCTGGCCCAGGAGTACAACACGGCCCTAAGCGAATACGAGTCCATCCGCTCCGAGGTCGAGATCAACCGCGAACAGCTGGAGAAGGCGCAGAACGATTACAAGCGGGCGCGCACCATCCTCCACGAGCGCTTGCGCTCCATCTACAAGTCCGGCGAGGTCTCCTCGCTGGAGGTCCTCCTGGAGTCCACCAGCCTGGACGACTTCCTGACCCGCTACGACTTCTTCTCCTACATCGGCAACCGCGATTTCGAGATCTTCGATGAGTTCAAGCGCCTGCGCGAGGAGATAAGCGAACGCCAGCGCTCCCTGGAGGAGCAGGAGGCGCGCTCGCGGCAGATACTGGGGTCGGTAAACGCCAAGCGCCAGGCCATGGAGACCTCCCTGCAGGAACAGCAGGCCTACCTCGACTCCGTAAACAAGGAGATACTGCAGCTACTGGCCACCACCGGGGGCGGCGGAACGCCGGTGCAGACGATAATCGGTTATTTCGTCTTCCCGGTGAGGGGGCCACACTCTTTCTCCAACGACTGGCATGCCCCGCGCACGGGGCACCTGCACCAGGGGTGTGACGTCTTCGCCGCCATGGGTACGCCCATGGTCGCCTGCGTCTCTGGGACGGTAAACCAGGGTGAGGGGAAGAACGCCGGCCTCTACGTCCGCCTGGCGGGCGACGACGGCAACGTCTATTACTACATGCACTGCCAGCGCTTCGGGGCCACCGGCCATGTCACCGCCGGCACGGTCATCGCCTACGTGGGCGACACCGGCAATGCCCTGGGGGGCCCACCCCACCTCCATTTCGAGGTCCACCCCGGGGGCGGCGCCGCCATCAACCCATACCCCATACTCCTCGCCGCCGACCGTTGACAGGCCTGGCAGCGGAGCCAGCGCCGAGGACGTCTTTCCGTCTGCTCCGGTGTATCGCATGGCCTGCGGCACCCCGGATTCCCGCCAGGCGTACGAGCTGGGTTATACTATCCCTTACAACCACTTTCGAGCGAGGAGGTTAGCCGCTTGCACAAGGTCATCCTTTCCGCGCAAGACCTCTGCCGCACCCCCGTAGAGCTCCTGGGCAGCGAACTCTTCGCGGACATACTGCGTTCCTACATCGATGGCCTCGCGGCAAAGGATTCGGGGCTTTACCGCTTCCTGCTCGATCGTGGACTGCTGGCCATCACGGAGGACAAGGTGGACGCAACGGCCCTGGTCTCCCTGCTCACCCTGCTTTCCGCACGATCCTTGGAGGACATCTCAAGCACTCATCCCGAGCACGCAACCCTCATCGGTGGTGCCGAGGCACTGCACGACATCGTCGAGGACCTCTACAATTTCTGGCGCAAGCTGGAGCGCTATATCGTTGTCAAGGAGAAGTACCTGGCCGCCAACATCATGAGCGCCGATTACCACAACTGGTTCATCGAGACCGCCCAATCCTTCGAGGCGCTGGTGCGCGAAACCTACCGCCGCATCGCATTCAATATAAGCGGCGAACTCCCCCGGGTTTACCGCCAGCTGCCCAGCGGCGCCGGCGCGGGGGCGCTCATAGAGAGGATACCCTGGGACTGCCCGCCTCAGCCTTATGGGGCGTTAGCGGACATCCCCTTCATCCAACTGGTCGTCATCGAACCACCGCTAATACTCTACCCGCACAGCAACTTCCGCAGGGGGGCCATAAGGGAGCTTGAAGAGAACCCGCTGCGCTTCCTCGCAGGACTGCAGGGCGACTGGTACTGCTATCCTGCCAGGGTGGGGCTGCTGCGCATATTCATCTTCTTCCAGGCGACCTTCCTGCACCTGGGGATCAGCCTGTGCAACCTTTTCGAGATGATGTCAGGCGAAGAGATACACTCCGGCACCCCCGACGGCATCCTGGTCTTTGGCGGCGAGGCCGCGGGGCTCCCGGAAGACGAGACCTTCTATCACGAGGACAACGAACACAACCTGGCAGTTGCCTATGTCAGCGGTACCGGGGAGCACGACTACTTCGGTTACCTGAAGAAAACCGCCCTTACTCTGCACAACGTGATCATGCTCAAACGCGGCATGCTCCCCCTGCACGGCGCCATGGCCCACATACGCATAAGTTCGGGCAGGGAAGCGAACATCATCATCGTGGGAGACAGCGGCGCGGGCAAGTCCGAGACGCTGGAGGCCTTCCGGGTCATGGCGGGCGAGGAAAACGTGGACATGCGCGTGGTCTTCGACGACATGGGAGTGTTGGGAAGCGACAACTCCGGGCGCGTGCTTGCTTACGGCACCGAGATAGGTGCCTTCGTACGCCTCGACGACCTGCAGCCCGGTTACGCGTATTCCGAGGTGGACCGCTCGATATTCATGAACCCGCAAATGGTCAACGCCAGGGTCGTCATCCCCATTACGGAGTACGGTTACATCACGCGCGGGCACACCGTTGACGCGCTCCTCTATGCCAACAACTACGAAGAGGTCGACGAGGACCACCCCATCCTGGAGTTCTTCTCCACCATCGAGGAGGCCCTGCCCGTTTTCGAGAGCGGCGCCCGAATGGCCAAAGGCACCACCGATGAAAAGGGCCTGGTGCACTCCTATTTTGCCAATCCCTTCGGCGCCGCGCAGAAACGCCGCGAACACGACGCTGTCGCGAAGTATTTCTTCGAGCGCCTGCTCGCATCGGGGGTCCGCATCGGAACCTTGCGGACGAGGCTGGGCATTAGCGGTTACGAGATGCTCGGCCCGCAGGAGGCCGCTCGCGCCATCCTCGAGTCTTTTTTCTAGACCCTGTCCCCGCCTTGCCCCCTCCCCCACCAGGACTGCTCGGGTAGGACGGCGAGGGCGTCCCGCCGCCGCCTCAGGACGGGATAGAAGATGCCCGTGATGATCAATCCGATGACCACGCCGCCAAGGTGGGCGAAGAACGCCACGCCCACGGAGCCCGATCCAACGGACGTTAGGCCCTGCACGACCTGCAGCAGTATCCAGAACCCGATGACCGCGAAAGCGGGTATCGGCAAGATGAAGAGGAAGACCCAAGTCCACACCCAGGCGCGCGGGTAGAGCAGCAGGTAGGCTCCCAGTATCCCGGATATGGCCCCGCTGGCCCCCAGCAGGGGGTTGATGCTGTTGGGGTAGATGGCCACATGGGCCAGGGTCCCGAATAGACCACACGCCAGGTAGAAGACGAGGAAGGGCAGATGCCCCATGACGTCCTCTACGTTGTTGCCGAAGATCCACAGAAAGAGCATGTTCCCCAGGATATGCAGCCAGCCCTCGTGCAGGAAGAGGGAGGTCAGCAGGGCCAGGTAGACCTGTTTAGAGGGCACCGTCGCCAGGGAATACCCGAAGAGCTGCTGCAGACCCGACGGGGGGAGCTGGCCGGCATGCACTATCTCCCAGGGGACCACCGAGAAACGGTAGATGAAGAGCTCGTACTGGGAGCCGCTGAGGAAGAGCATGTATGCGAAGACGGCCGCGTTCGCGAGGATCAGGGACAGGGTCACCACCGGGACCTTGCGGGTGGGGTTCCTGTCGAAGAGGGGGAGCATGGCACCGTCACCTATCTCCTGACAGCCGCCGCCACGATGAACCCCTTCGCGTTAACCGCCCGCGTGCGCTGCGCGGCGATCTCGTAAGCCACCGCCAGCGCCCCCAGCGGCCTGCACACCGCGCTCGCCGCGTAATCGCTGTAGGTGCCCAGGTGGACCACGCGGTAACCTGCCCCCTCGAGATGGTTGCGGAGTCGGCGCGGGGTATTGCAGCGGTAGTGGACCGGAAAGATGTCCGCCTGTTGCCGGCCGCTGAAAAGCCCGACGATACGCATGCGCCTCTCCTGCATCAGCAGGCGGGAGAGGGCGAAGTTGATCGCATACGGGTAGTAGAGGATGTTGGGGGTCATGATGACCAGGTGCCCGCCGGGACGCAGGGCGGCACGCACCTGCCGCAGAAACGTCGCAGGGTCCTGGAGGTGCTCGACCAGGAACTTGCAGGCGGCGAGGTCCACGCTCTCCTCATCCACGGGGACAACCCGGTCCAGGTCGGCCTGGAGATAGCTGTGGTATGGGCCCCGCATCTGACGGTGATCGATCCCCACCACCTCTCCCGCCCTTTCCATCAGGCATGAGAGGTAGCCTTCCCCGCCGCACCCCAGGTCGATCACCCTCCCCCCGGGCGGACACAGCGAGGCCGCAAGTCCGAGAAAAGCGGCGTAGGCATCCGGCTCTCCGGGCAGGAAGCGGCGGTAGAGCTCCGCGGTCCAGGCACGGGAAGCATCGCGGTTCACAACAGCTCCAGGAGGCTTTCCACGACCAGGTCAGGTTGGGGATGGAAACCCTCGAGGTCCTCTCGCCGGGCAACTCCGCTCAGCACCAGGCAGGTGTCGAGGCCTGCGCGCCACCCCCCGAGGATATCCGTCTCCAGACGGTCGCCTATCATCAGGGTCCTGTCGGTCTTGCCTCCGGTCAAGGCCAGGGCCGCGTGCAACATGTAGACATTGGGCTTCCCCACCACTTGGGCTTCCCTCCCCGCCGCGGTCTCGAGGGCCGCCACTATGGAGCCCGCCCCCGGCCACAGCCCGTCCGGGGCCGGGAAGGTAGCATCGCTGTTGGTCGCTATGAAGCCCGCCCCCGCATGCAGCGCCAGACTTGCGATGCGCAGCTTGTCGTAGGTGAGCTCCGTGTCCCATCCCACCACCACGAAGTCGGCGGCGGTGCCTTCCTCGCCCCTGAGCACGCGCAGCGGCGTCCCCAGCAGGGCCTCCTCCAGGCCCCTCCCCCCGATGTGGTACACCGACTTGCCCTCGAGGTCGTAGTTCTCCTCCAGGAAGGAGGCGGTGGCCACGGAAGCGGTCATGAAATCGCCTTCTCCGCATGCGATACCCATGCCGGAGAGCTTTTCCTTATATTCGGACCTGGTGTACTTGGAGTTGTTGGTGAGGAAGAGGACCTCCTTGCCCTTCTCCCGCAAACGTGCGATGAACTCGACCGCATCCGGTATGGGCTCCTGGTCCAGGTAGATAACGCCGTCCATGTCCAGCAGGAAATCGCTGTATCTCTCCACGGCCGGCGCGGCGCTCTCATCCGTCAAGGCCTCGTCCTTCCGCCGCCAGTGGCCCACCGCCGCCATAGCGGCGCAGCGCTTCCACGTACATCTCCACCTCAGGGGCCATCACCGCAGCCAGCCTGGCCTGTCCGATGGCCATCTCCACCATGCCTCCGCGGTAGAGACAGCGGCTCAGCCCATACCTGGCGAAATGGTTGCTCGGGTCCACCTCCAGTGCCTCCTCGAACTCCCGCATGGCAAGCCGGGGAAGGCCGCTGTTGTAGTAGGCGATACCCAGTGTCTCCAGGACGGACCCCCGCCGCGGTTCGAGGCGTTTCACCTCCTGCAGCAGGGATATCGCCTCCCCGTACCTTCGTTCCTGCAGCAGCTCCCTCGCTCGCTGGAACAGCTCGTACGCGCCGTCCGACAACCGTTAAGGCTCCTCTCGCTCGCTCTTTTCCCCGCGCTCCGGTCCCCTGCGTTCGGAGACACGGATCAAGCCCGCGAACCCAAGTATAGCGCCCAGGAGCACCATGGCGTAAGCCGGCCAGAGCGTCTGGCGCTCGAACTGCGGGGGCAGGTATTCCACGCTCATCCCGGCCTTCTGTACCGCCGCGCTGAGAAACCTGCCGTTGGAGGCGACGATGATGAAGAGGAGAACGCTGAAGAGAATCCCGGCGGCTATAAAGACCACGCCGAAATCGACGGCCGTGAACACGCCCTTGAAGACCCAGGTGGCCACCGCGTAGAGCATGGCGATGATGGCGATGGCCATACATGCGTAGGTCATGGCCCCCAGGTCCGCCCCCGTCACTTCGACCGTCTGTACACTCGCTGCATCTCCCGCGCTCCACGAGATCCTCGCCCAGGGCTGGAAGGAAAGGATTATGATCGCCAGCACCGCGAAAGACGCCATGGCCACGGCGGCGAGGTCCTTGCCGTCGAAGGGACGGTCCCTGTATGCTATCGCCTTGCTGAAGCCACGCTTGTCTTTCGCGCCCCTGCCGCCAGCGGTCACCGCCTGCAGCCTTGGCCTGCCCGTTCCTGCCCCGATGCGCGGCGCCCGGCGGGAGCGTGGCCTGTACGGCCCTGTCCCCTCCATCTCCCGGCCGGGCGCCGCGCCCGCACCCCCACCGCCCTTCCTGAGGCGGGAGAAGGCCGCGTAGGTCCTCTCGCTGAAGGAAATGGTGACGGTGAACCTCTTCTTACCCGCCTTATCCTTCGCCGCCCTGTCCGTGCCCGGTTTCATGGAGATGACCTTCTTGCTGGAGGTGGGGGTGAGGGTGCCGCTGGCCTTCTTTATCGGCACCACCGTCTCCGCGATGGCCGCGTCGGGCGGCGCCGTTTCCTCCTGGGACGCTTCACTCGCGGTTGGCGGCTGCCGGGGCGGCCGCGGCAGGTCCGCGCTGGGCCCCCGCTTGCCCTTCATCTTCACGTAACAGTCATCGCAGAAGAACTTGCCGGCAGGCACCGCTCTTCCGCAGCTCACGCACTCAGACATCGCGGCCTCCGTTCACGGGCCAGCAGTCACGGCGCACCGTGCCCCCTACTCCTCTCTTTCGACCCCGCGGACCCGGTCCCTGACCCAGAGGAACAGGCCCGGGAACCTGCGACGGAAGAAGTCCTTGCTCCCGTTCCACAGGCTCTCTCCGCACGCGGCGATGGCCACCAGGGCCTTGTGCGGCAAGTGCCTGCTGACGAACGCCCGGTCCACCGCGGCCTCCACCCGCCGCGCCAGCGGCGCGGGCAGCCTCTCCAGCGCCCTGTAGATATGCACGAAGGTGCGGAAATAATGCCGCACGAAATAGAGCTGGTCCCGGGGCAGGCTGGGCTGGTCCACGAAACGGTCCTCGCGGTAGTCGTACACTCCGGGGACCCACCCCTCCCGCACCGCCGTCTCGAACAGCACCGTATCCGGGTAGGGATAATAGATGGGGCTCAAGGAGTGGTCGGCCCTGATCTCGGCGTTGAGTTTTACGGTGTCCAGCACCTTCGTCTTGTCCTCGTAGGGAAGTCCGACCATGTTGTAGGCAACGGTCTTGATCCCCGCCTCGTGGCAGGCCTCAAAGGCCTGGGAGATCTGGTTGCGGGACATGTGACGGTTGAGTACTTCGTTGCGGATGAAGTCGTTGCCGCTCTCCACCCCGAAGAACATCTGATAGCAGCCGGCCTTGCGCAACATGCGCACGATCTCCGGGGTGACGAGGTTGGCACGGTAATTGCAGATGAAGGGGAGCCCGATCTCTTCGCGGTACAAAGCGGTGAACCTCTCCAGCCAGCCGCCCTTCCAGGGCAGGATATCGTCGCGGAAGTTGAGATACTTGACCCCGGGATAGGTGGCCAGGAGCTTCCTCAGGTATTCTATGCTGTACTCGGGGCTGTGAAAGCGCGAGTAGCGGTTGCGGTTGGGGTAGATGTCGCGCATGCGCTTGTTTGAGCAGTAGGTGCAGCTGTATGGGCATCCCCGGGAGAGTATCACGACCCCGGTGTTGATGCGCGTCGAGAGGAGCTTGGTGAAATCGAAGATGGAGAAGTCGGGCAGGGGCAGGACGTCTATGTCCTCTATGAGCGGCCGCACCGCGTTGCGGTGTATGGACCCGCCTTCCTTCACCCAGATGCTCTCGGTTCCGGTGTAGTCCTCCCCCGCGTCCATGCGCCTGACCAGCTCCAGCAGGGCTTCCTCCCCCTCTCCCCGGCAGAGCATGTCTATTCCCTCGGTGGCGATGACCTCCTCCGGCAGGGTGGTCGGGTGGTAGCTGCCGGAGATGACGGGCACATCGAGAGCGTCCTTGGTCCATAACACGTACTCCTTGACCTGGGGGTATTCCCTGGTCATGGTAACGAAACCCGCGAGGTCGGGGTGGTATGCGCGCAGGGCGCCCTGGAACTCGTCACGCCCGACGGGGCTGGTCATATGGTAGAGGTCGGCCTCGTGCCCAGCCTGCCGCAACACCGCGGCCAGGCTGGCCACCCCCTCCATGTACCAGCCGCCCTCGTCCACCCCGGTCGTCCGTCCCGTCTGCGGGTCGATGTTGACCTTGTAATCCGGATATATGAAGAGAAACCTCAAACCCCTCTCCTTCCAGGCTTTATTCGATTATAGAAGACTTCCCACCGCGCAACCAACACCTAGCCCGGGCGCTTCACGCGGCCTTCTGTCATGGGTTATCCATGAGCTGCCGGGGCCGTCCGTCACGCGGGACACGACGGAAACGGGCACGCGCCCCGCGTGCCCGGTGGCCGTATGTTTCCGCCCCGGCTATTTGAATCTATACAGCGAGAAGGGCTCTATGTCCATGCTCGTCTCGCCATCGAGCACCAGTTCGCTCATGAGCTTGCCGGTTATCGGGGCCAGGCATATGCCGTCTCCGGCGTGTCCGGTCGCGATATAGAACCCCTTGACCCCCTTTACCGTGCCCAGTATGGGCATGCCGTCGGGGGAACACGGCCGTAGGCCGGCAAAGGAGCGGATGACGTCGAGGTCCTTTATCCAGGGCAGGAACTCGATGGCGTTCCTGGCGATGGCGTTTATCGCGTCCGGCGTGGTGTTGTTGTCGAATCCGGCGAACTCCCTCGTGCTCCCGATGAGGATATTGCCGCTGGCCGTCTGCTCCGCCGTGAACCCCAGGCCCAGTTTCTGGGCTTCCTCGTCCTCCGGCATGAACTCGGCCAGGTTGGCCTTGGTCCCCAGGTACTCGGCTCCCGATACGATATGGTCCAGCAGGCGGTCCCTGGACTCGGTGACCAGGATCTGGCCGCGCTGCGGCAGGATCGGGATGTCCACGATGATCATCTTGCCTATCTGGTTGGAGCCGGTACCCGCGGCGCAGACCACGCGCCGGGAATGGATGCTCCCCAGGGAAGTGTCGACCTCGCGCACGCGGTTGTTGGTCACCACGATATTCTCGACCTTGCAACCCTTGAGGATGGTGGCTCCCATCTCCTGGGCTCTCTGTGCCAGCCCCAGGGTGAGCTTATAGGGGTTGACCTGGCTGTCTTCCGCGCAGAAGGAAGCCCCCTTGACGTTCTTATCGACGTCGGGCAGGCGCTCTTTCAGTTCGGAAGGGGACAGGGTCTCCACGTCGAGGCCCGCCGCCTTCAGCTTTTTTGCCCTGGCCTTCAGCTCTTTCAGCTGTTCCGCCGTGCGGGCCAGCATCAGTCCGCCGCAACGGTTGTATTCAATGTCCACTTCCAGTTCCTCTACGATGGAGGGGAACAGCTGAGAGCTCTCGCGCGCCATCTCAAGGTGGCCTCCCAGCTGTTTCGTCTGCAGGGACACGAAGCCGTCGCATGCTCCGGAGGCCCCGCTGGAGAGATCGTCGGCCTCGACGATCATCACCTCGGCGCCTTCCTTGCAGAGAAAATACGCGGTTGCGGCCCCGATGACACCACCGCCGATCACCACGACCTCTGAACTCAGAACATCAGCCATCTTCTCCCCCTAACCGACTGAGCTTGACCGGCCTGACCGGAGGCCGGACCCTGAACGTGCCCACTTCCTCCGGTGTCCTGGACGTCGCCTCCTGCAACTCGCCCGCCAGCATTGTCTGGCAGAACCTTCCCTGGCAGTAACCCAGACCGATACGCGAGTACCTCCGGAGCGCACCGAGGGAACGGAAACCCATGGCCGCATATGCCTGCGCCTCCGCACAGGATATCTCCTCGCAGCGGCACACCGTGCGGCCCTCATCCCGCGAGGGCATCTCCGCTTCCTGCGGCGCCTCTAATGACATTACTCGGACTCTAAGTCCTTTCACCTTTAGGGACCACTCCTCCGGTACCTCCAGGGTAACCAGCATCGCGGCGTCCTTCCTGCTCGCCTTCGCCGTCCTCACGATCCTTCCCTTGCCCAGCGGCACGCCCTCCGCGTCCAGGGCCCAGGCCTCTCCGCCGGCCTCCACGGCATCCCGCATCTCGTAGGGCAGGGTTACGCGTGCCCTGCCTCCTCCCGGGCTGCGGTCGAGCAAGACCACCGCCATACCTGGACATATGGCGACGCAACGGCCACAGCCGTCACAGCGGGAGGGGTCATACCGGGGCGGCGTGCAGATATCTTCGCCCACCACGATGGCCCCCCTGCGGCAGGCTTCTTCGCAGGGGTTGCATGGGATTTGCTCCCGGCACACCAAGACCGCCACCGCGCCTTTCGCGGCCATCTCCCATACCTCCCTCATCACTTCCATGCCCTTCTCGTCCCCGCCGCTTCAATCCCCATGGATACTGACCTTTGCCGCCAGCTTGCCGGTGCCGTACGGCCCGCCGCGCAGGCCCTCGAGGCGGCGCTGCACCGCCTTTCTCTTCGCCCCCGCCCTGCCACCGCTCAACAACCCGAGCTCCTCCGCCGCTGTGATCCCGGCCATCCGGCCCTCCTCCATGGCCACCGAGGCTTCCTCTATCCCGGCGGCGTCCCCGGCAACGAAGACCCCGGGACGGTCGGTGCGCATCCACGCGTCGTGCCAGGGCAGAAAACCCCCGAGCTCCTCGCGGTAGACCATCCTGCAACCCCGCATCGCGGCCAGTTCCACCAGGGGCGAGAGCCCCAGGGCCAGACACAGGCAATCGACCTCGAAACGGTACGCTTTACCGCCGCCGGCGTCCCCCACCAGCACGGACTCGACGCTCCCCGTTCCCTCCGCCGCCAAGATGCGGTGGTTGAGGTATACGGGCACGCCCTCACGGGCCACGCGTTCCAGGTGGACCTCGTACCCGCCCACGCGGTCCGCTATGTCTATTATCCCCACAACTTCAGCGCCGGCCTGCAACAGCTGATAGCTGACGATGAGCCCCACGTTGCCGGAACCGGCCATGAGGACACGCCTTCCCGGCAGGACGCCGTATACGTTGACCAGGGTCTGGGCCGCCCCCGCCCCCATAACGCCCGGCAGCGTCCATCCCGGAAAGGCCACGCACCTCTCGGAGGCTCCCGTGGCGATGACCACGGCGCGGGGGCGGACGAGATAGACACCGCCCGGCGCATCCACCATAAGCTCCCCGCCCTGGAAAAAGCCCAGCACGGTCGAGGAGAGCCGGACCTCCACCCCGGCCTGACGGCATTCTCCCGCCAACTGGTCCGCGATGACGAAACCCCTCTTGCCGGCGCCGTGATGGCGCGACCCGAAGAAGCGGTGGACCTGTTTGAACAGCTGCCCCCCCGCGCGGCTGTTCTCATCCAGCAGTACGGTATGCACCCCCGCCCTCACGGCCTCCAGGGAGGCGCAGAGCCCCGCGGGTCCGGCTCCGACCACCACCAGGTCCGCGGTCTCCAGGGGGAGGTTCACGGCTTTTTCCTCCCCGGGGTCTCCACCTCCATGCCGTCGCGCACCGCGGTGAGGCAGGTACGCACGTTGGGGACACCGTCCACGGTCATGGCGCACTCCGTGCACCGACCGATCATACAGAACGGGCCGCGCGGCTCGCCGGATCGCGGCGAATAGCGCGTGGTCCTGATACCCACGGCATAGAGGGCCGCCGCGACGGGTTCCCCCTCGCGTGCGGGGACGGGTTCTCCGTCCACGTAGATGGTAACCGGGCGCCCCGCCTCCATCTCTCCCAACACCGCGTGTCTGCCCACCCTCAGATTCATTGCGCGCCGCTCCCTGTCAGCTCAACCTACGCCCGCGGGCAGCCGGGCCGCCCGGCGGTAAAGGCCTTTTATCTGCCCCGCGTTCCTATGGATAATATAATCGATTGACGGCACATCGACATCAGCAGAGGAGGCGCCTTGGATATTGACGACGGACAGATGCAGCAGTTGCGACAGGGAGCGCTCACCGCCATCGACGGGCTCTGGTTCATGGCCGTGGAGAAGAAGTACGGCTTCGACGCCGCCCTGGAACTAGACCTGGAGGTGTGGAAGGATTACGGCAGGGTGCTCCTCAAGAGGATCTCCCGCATGCTGGGCTTGACCATCGACCCGGCCGATCCGCCCGACCTGGCCACCATCAACTTCCTGCTCGAGAAGGTCTGCCACATCGACGGCACCCGCTGTGCCGGGGAAGTGCGCGAAGACGAGATCGTCTTCCGCGTGCACAGTTGCACCTGGTGGGACAACCTCAACCGGTCAGGCCGGGAGGACCACGTGCCCTGCGAGTTCGTGGACAACACCATCTTCCGCGACTGGCTCGAGGCCATCGATCCCGATGTGAGTTTCGAGATAACGCATTCTCTGCCCCGGGGGGACGACCATTGCGAGTGGGTGATCAGAAAAGCGGTCAGGGACTGAGGGCGCGCGCGACGAACTCCATGGTCTCCCGGGTGATCTCCTCCATGTTGTGTTTGAGGGGGTCCTCCATCCAGTAGTTGGCCAGCCGCACCAGCTGGCCGATGATGGCGTTGGCGGTGATGTCCGGGTGCAGCCGGCGGATGGACCCCTCCTTCACCCCCCGTATTATGGTCATCTTCAGGTCCTTCACGATCAGGGCCATGATCTGGGCTAGCTTACGCTCGTACGATGCGTCCGAAAGCACCGATCCCTCCATGTACAGGGTGTAGATCTCGCGGTTCTCCACGATGACCTGGAATGCGACGGGTATGGAGATGCGTATCCTCTCCAGCATGTCCGGCACCGACGCGATCTCCTCGGAGACCCTCTTGCGGAATACCCGCACCCCTTCCTCGGCCAGGTCGAGAAGTAGATCCTCCTTGCTGGAGTAGTACTCGTAGAACTCCCCCATGGAGACCCCCGCCAACTCGACCAGGTCCTCGTCGCTGGTGGAGTAATACCCTTGGCGCGTGAAGAGGCGCCTACCCGCGGCCATGATCAGCATGCGCTTGTCCTGCCCGTCCGGCCTTCCCGTATCCTCCTCCGCGAACACCTCGTTGGCGAAATGCTTCCGGCTGCCGCTCATCTCACCCCAGATCTCGACCTTCTTGGCCATGATCTCCTTTATCCTCTCCAGGGGAAGGTGCTTCTGGAGCTGCAGCCTCTTCACGTAGTTGATCATCTGGATATACGAGGGGTCGTAATAGGCCATGTTCTTGTGCGTCTTCACCGGGGGCGGAAGCAGGCCGATGCGCACGTAGTAATTGATCGCCGACGTGGAGACCCCCGTCGCCCGGGAGAGCTGCGACACCTTGAGCAGCGTCTCGAGGTCGGGGTGTTTATCGGCTTTTTTCTTCTGCTTCTTCGTCTGCTCCACCATATGTTAAGTATAGGTTAACACTAAGCGAAGGGGAATACCCCAACCTACGGCTGTTTACGGCTGGCTCAAGCCAGCGCGGTCTCGTGGTCATAGACGATCAGCCCTGAAGCGAGCTTGGGATAGAAATAGGAGCTCTTATGGGGCATACGCTCTCCCCCTTCTGCTATCTCCCAGATCTCGCCCATGGAGATAGAGCGCACAAGAAAGGCGGCTTCCGCCTCGCCGCTCCCCAGGGCCGACATGGCGGTACTCTCCCAGGGGGTGAAGGATATGTCGCCCCTGTCGACGAGGTCCACGGCATCAAGGCCAAGGCACCGGGTCAGCGCCAGCTCATGCAGTACAGGGACGTCCAGTCCCTTCCAGCGTACGCTCTCCTGCCCCGGCAGCTCCGCTGCCACGTCCACGCCCTCTCTCAACACCAGCAGCGCCGCGCCGCCAGAGGTGAGCATGACGAATGCGGGGCGCCGCTGGGAAGCCAGCCGGCCCGCGAACATCCCGGTACGCTCCGCCAGGCCTTCCTGGATCACCTCCACATGGAAGCAGGTCTCCAGCCTCCGGTAGGCTTCGGCCGGCTCCATCGGCAGCCGGCGGAGCAAGCGGTGGACGGGGAGCACGGCCAGGCCTGGGTCCTCGGACCTCAGCATGACCACCGACACGTAGGCCGCGGCCTGGGCGGCCTCGGCGGAACGGTGGCTTTCTTTGCTGTAAGCGAGGGCGGTCTCGTAGCGGTGGTGGCCGTCCGCGATCATCAGCTTCCTACCCCGTATGGCCTCCGTCAGCGCCCTGGACGCTTCACCCTCCCCGATGCGCCATAGCTGGTGCGTGACCCCTTCGTCATCGTTTAGGTCGAGGAAAGGCGCGTCAGCGGTCGCGTCCTCGAGGATGGCCAGGACTTCCTCGCCCTCGTCGCGGAAGACGGTGAAGATCTGGCTGAAGTTGGCGTGGCAGGCTCGCAGGAGGTTCAGTCTCTCCGTCCGGGTGCGCGGGAAGGTCAGCTCATGGGGAAGCACCTCTCCACTCGAGAAATCCCTGCAGCGAAGCAGGGCCACCACCCCGGTCCTGCCGATCCTCCCCCCCCGGGGCATATCGAAGACCTGGCGATACAGGTAGAAGTTCGCACCGCTGTCCACTTCCAGGACATCCCCCTTCTTCCAGGCCTGGAAGAGGGTGGCCGACCTGGTCCAGAAATCTCCACTCCCGCCAGGCGGTGGCAGGATCAGGCGTACGATGTTGTACGGCGAGCGCGCCAGCAGCGCCTCTTTCTTCTTCTCGTCGATGATGTCATAGGGCGGCGCTATGGTACGCGACAGGCTCTCAACCACGTGAGGATTATAAAAAGTGCCCTTAAAGGGCCTTATGTCCGTCAACTTCTTTCTCCCATTTATTTCCAAACCGGTGGGACTTATCAAGGCGCTACCTGAAACATTATAGCCCGTGCTCGACCCCTTGTATATTCGTTCCACGCTTCAGCACCTCCATCTCTTTCCAAGGGCCAGCCTGCGGGTACGCGCCCCGTGCCCGAATTACCCACAAAGACGCCCGGCGCGCAGCTCCCGACTACGATGTTGCTTTCGGCGGCGGCCTTGCGCATACCTTTATTTCGATGCGTTCCGATACGGCATCTTCCCCTCCCATACATATCAATGGACTGTATTCAGTAAAACCCGCGCCACCGCCGCGGCTCGCATAAAAAGTATGAGAATTTAGGCTATTGCTATTGAAACTGCGCTCGCTGATGTATTAAAAATATTCTTACCGAATACCAGAGACCCACTCGCACCTTTCGGCTCTCATTGTTATCTATCCGGCCCCTGGGAGGGCGATATGACCTTCAACGCGGAACAGGCCGCGTGCCTATGCGGTTGCTCGCAGCGGCAATTACGCTACTGGAAGGATACCGGCCTTATTCAGCCGTCTCAGACCGAATACGATGAATCGGGTCTTGCCAAGGAGCGCTATGACTTCGGCAACCTGGTTGAGCTCAGGACCATCGTGGGAATGCTGCAGAGGGGCATCAGCCTGCAGAAGATCCGCAAGACCCTTGCTTACCTGCGGGAGAACACGGACTACTCGCGCCCCCTGGCGCAATGCAAACTGGTCACCGACGGGTCCACCATATTCGAGATCTGCGACAGTGACGCGAGCATCCTGGACACCTTGCGGCGCGGGCAGGTAGCCCTGTGCATCGCTGTCGACGGCATCTGCGAGGAACTCTCGGCGCGCCTGGTGGAGATGGACCGCGACCGCCGGGTCTTCGTGGAGAGCCTCAAGGCGTGAATTGACGGCGCGATGGCTCAACAGCGCCGGGAAAGCCGCCTTGCTAGCCGTATGGCCAGCGTTTATCATTCATAAGTGGCCGACTGTACATCCTTGGTGGGACGATGCCTATCCGGAGCTGACAGAACGCTTGCGCATCCCCACATAAGGGGCCGACCAGGGTGAACGCAAGGTGGGAACATGATCTTTTCCAAGCCGGACATAGCATTGCTGCATCCTCCCAGCATATACGATTTCAGGCACCTTACCGTGGTTCCCAGCCCCATCAGCGATCTCATACCGTCTACCCCGGTCTTCGAGATGTATCCCATAGGCTTCACCTACCTCGGCGAATACCTGGAACGCAACGGCATCAATACCCGCATCATCAACATCGCCCAGCGCATGCTGGAGAGCGACAAGTTCGATGTGCCCGCGTTCCTGTCCCGCGTCGAGCCGGCCGCCTTCGGTATCGACCTGCACTGGCTCACCCACGCCCAGGGAGCCCTGGAGCTGGCCCGCGTGGTCAAGGGCGTGCACCCTCACATCCCGGTGATCATGGGCGGCTATTCGGCCACCTACTTCCACCGCGAACTCATGGAATACCCCCAGCTGGATTACGTGCTGCGGGGGGACTCCACCGAGGAGCCGCTGCGCATGCTCATGGAGACCATCATGCACGGAGGCTCCCTCGAAGCCATTCCCAACCTCACCTGGCGCTCACCGGAAGGGAGCGTCATCGAGAACCCCCTGACCTATTCCCCGGCGAGCATGGACTACCTGGGCAACAACTACAAGTATATGATCCAGTCCGCCTTCAAGTACGGGGACTGGAAGAGCCTGAGGGCCTTCTGGAACTGGTGGAAATACCCCATCACCATGGTCCTTACCTGCCGGGGATGTTCGCATGACTGCGGTTTCTGCGGGGGTTCCCGGGAGGCCATCGCCCATTTCTGCGGCCGCTCTCAGGTGGCGTTCCGCGCGCCCGAGAAGATCGCCTACGACGTGGAGCTGCTCTCCAAGTTCACCACCGCCCCCATCTTCATCGTCGGCGACCTGATGCAGGGCGGCAGGGACTATGCCCTGGAGACGCTGGAGTTCATCAGCCATATCGCCCCCAAGAACCATATCGTCCTTGAGCTGTTCTCCCCGGCGCCCCGGGACTTCTTCGACCGCATAGCCTCGAGCCTCGAACACTTCGACTTCCAGTTCTCCCCCGAGACCCACGATGAGAGGATAAGGGAGGCGACGGGCAAGCCCTACAGCAACGAGGACCTGGAACGCAGCATCTCGTGGGCACTGGAGGCGGGGTGCGATAAGTTCGACATCTTCTTCATGATCGGCCTGCCCGGGCAGACCAGGGATTCGGTTATGGAGAGCGTCGACTATTGCGCGGAGCTGTTGAAGAGGTTCGGCCCTCGCCTCAACCCCTCCATCGGCCCACTGGCCCCTTTCATCGATCCCGGGTGTTCCTACCATCTAGAATCCGAACATTTCGGCTACCGTCTTATCCACAGGTGCCTGGAGGACTACGCGCGGGCGTCCCTCTCCCCCCACTGGCGCGACCTGCTCGGATATGAGACGAGGTGGATGACCCGTCAGGACATCGTGGACGTGACCTACGAGGCCATGCTGGCGCTCAACGATATCAAGGCCAACAACGGCCTGATCTCACCCGAGCACGCTTCCATGAACGACCGCCGCATCCGCGACACCATATCCCTGCTGAAGATGGTCGACGATATCCTGAGCCTGGGCGATCCCAGGATCCAGGCTGCGGAGCTGGATAAGCTGCACCGGGAGTCGGAGCGATTGAAACGCCAGCTCCACCTTCCCAAGGAGGAGCTGATGTGGCCGCTGACGGGGGCGCGCTTCCGGCGCATCAACATCCTGCGCATCCTCATGAACTGGATCTGAGGTTCCCGAGACCGGGGCATGAGGTCCTTGCTCTATGTGCTTTTCCGGCCCAGGCCTCTGGGTAACGGTCTCCGCTTCGCACTCGCAGGTTGCAGATCCATTCGCAGCTTTCTTGCAGATATACTGCTCGCGATGTCGCTCCGACCGACCCAGTAGTTCCTGGGCTAGCGGCAGCGCAAACGATTGCTCAGTCCTATCCCCGGATTTCGTGAAGAGGATTTTAATATAGTCGACACCCGGGCGGGATGCTGCTCCTTTTTCCACCCGTATGCACGTATCCGCTTATTTTCCACGAGAGTCGCTTCATATCGACATCATGATCTCTGGAAGGGGTGTTTTTACAAACGACACCAGCAGGCGCTTGTTCTATACAGCCGCCCGTATGGATGTTCCTCAGGATGCTTCGCGGGTTCGTTCGCTGCGGGCCAAGGGGCCGGTCAGGGAGTGAAGTCCTCGTCCATGATCTGCTCCGCCTTCTCCCGCAGCTGCTTGAAGTCGCGCTTGGAGCGGCTGCTCTCCGGCAGCAGTTTGTCGGTGGCGTTGAAACCCCAGCCCTCGTATTTAACCGCTATACGGGCGCTGAACACCCTTTTCGCCGGCGCCCCGCACTTCTCGCAGTCGGCCACCTTCTCGGCGTCCATGGGCTGCATGAGGTCGAAGGAATGCCCGCACTTCTTGCACCTGTACTCGTAAATGGGCAAAACGACTCACCTCCAGATAGACATTATAACAACATGCGCGGGATCGCGGTGCCTTTTCGCGCTGCGGGATGAGCTCACCGGTGGACGGCACGGAGGCGGGGCGCCCGGCCCTGCGCTCTCACCCGCGGTATCCATCGCCTTCATGTGGCTTTCCGTGGTAGCCTAACAGGGTAGAGTGACAGCCGTCTGTAAACGTAGTCGCGTTTTCGCAGGAGGGAGGAGACGAGATGGCTTACGAGACGTTGAGCATCGAGAAGAAGGACGGGGTCGCGGTCCTGACCCTCAACCGGCCCGAGACCCATAACGCCATGAACCACACCATGTTCCTGGAGTTGGGCGTGGCGGCCAGGGAGCTGCAGAACGACCCCGAGGTGCGGGCCGTGGTGATGACCGGGGCCGGCAAGTCGTTCTCCAGCGGCCTCGACCTGGGGAGCTTCGTCGGCCTGGGCCAGCTGAGCGCACTGCAGATCCACGGCTTCCTCAAGGACGTGCAGGGCACCTTCCTGGCCTATGAGATGATGGATAAGCCGGTGATCGCCGCCGTCAACGGCCTGGCTTTCGGCGGCGCCACGGAGATCATGCTGGCCTGCGACATCCGCATCGCCTCGGACGACGCCAAGTTCAACCTCATGGAGATCAAGTTCGGGATCATCCCCGACCTGGGCGCCTGCAAGCGCCTGGCCCGCCTGGTGGGGAACGGCCGCGCCAAGGAGATCATCTTCACCGGGGACACCATCGACGCCGACGAGGCCTACCGCATCGGCATGGTGGAGCACGTCTACCCCAAGGACCAGGTACTGCCGGAGGCCATGAAGCTGGCCCAGCGCTTGGCGGACGGGCCCATACTCGGCATCGCCCTGGCCAAGCAGGTCATCAGCAGGTGCTGGGACTCAGACCCGGAGACGGCGCTGGAGTTCGAGGCCATCGCCCAGACCCTGTGCCTGGTATCCGAGGACCACCAGGAAGCCATCAAGGCCATCGCAGAGAATAGAAAGCCCCAGTACAGGGGGCGTTAACTCTTAAGTTCCTGCAGCTCGATGCGGGCCAGGGTGCCGGCTTCGCCGTCGGGGTCCAGCTGCACGGCCTTGCCCAGGGAGAACTCCGCCTCCCCCTCTTTTCCCTGCTTGAGGAGGCTGGTCCCCAGGATGTAGTAGGCCCAGGGGTCTCCGGGGCAGAGCTCGATATAGCGGCGCATGCTCGCCTCGGCTTCCTCGTACTTCTCTCCCCTGGCCTGCAGCCTTCCCAGCGAGAACCAGGCCAGCGGGTAGTCGCCTCTGACCGCGAGGGCCCTGCCGTAATACTCCTCCGCCTCCTCGGGCATCTCCCGCATGGCATAGGCGGCCGCCAGGTTGCACATGGTCTCGATGTGTTCGGGGTGGAGGCCGAGGGCGCGCTCCCACACCTTAACCGCCTCGTCCCACATGCCCATGTGCATGGTCGCCACGCCGAGCAGGTTCAGGACGTCCGGCTCCAGCCCGCCGCCCTCGAGACGTGACTCCGCCCGCAGCAGCAGCCGCATGGCCTCCCCGTACCTGCCTTCCCCCAGCAGCAACTGGGCGGCGTTGGTGTAGGGCAGGGCGAAGCCGGGGTCAGCGGCGATGGCCTTGAGGTAAAAACGCAGCTTGGCTGAGGGGTCGGCGGCGATGCGCAGCGCATAGACGAAGTAGCCGACGGCGCGGTCCGAATGGGACAACCCCTCGCCTATCCTCTCCAGGCGCATCCTCCCGCCCGCGAGGCCCACCATCTCCACCAGGGCCAGAAGCATCTCCTCCACCAGGTCCTCCAGGGCCGCGGTGTCGATCTCCAGGGTCCCCGTCCGCACGTCGCCTTTTAGGGCGTCGAAGGTGAACCGCCTTTCCCTGGCGCCCTCCTCGTCGCCCGCCTTGAGTGCCACCAGCACGACCTCCATGCCCTCTATGAGCGGGCTGCCGTCCGGGGTGAAGTGGAGGGCCCCCCACAGGGAGATGTCCGCTCCGGTGCGCTGTGAGGCCTCCCTGACCTCATCCACCGAAAAGGTGCGGGTGAGGCTGAGGACTTCGCCGTCGCGCACCGGCGTGGTGAGGTCCAGGACCCGCAGGCCGGCCGCTTTCTGCAGGGCGTTTATGAGGTAGAGAGAAAGCATGTTCTCGACCATAGCCGGGACCTTGCCCACCGCATTGGTCGCGAACTGGAACAACGCTATGCTGATCGCTTTCTCATCCGCCTCGATGGCCATCTGTGCGCATGTTCCTTTCCTGCCGTGCCCGGCGCCTGCTCCTCCCATTGTAGCAAAGACGGCTTTTTGCCTTGCGTGCCGTCCCCTATGCGGCTAACCTAGGGTTTGAAGTGCGTCTTCGATACAGGCATACACTAGTGGAGGTGTTGCTCATGCAGCAGAACGTCGGCACCCTGGACAAGGTCGGCAGGGCCGCCTTCTCCGTGGCCCTCATCGCCATGGCCTGGAAACGCCAGGACAAGCCCGGCGTCCTGGCGGCTGTCCTCGCCGGGATGCTACTGTCCTCCGTCGGATCGGGCTTCTGCCCCCTCTACAAGGTCCTCAAGGTCAACACCGTGGGCAAACCCTTCTGAGCAGAGGGCATAACGGGGATTGATGTCTGGAGCGCTTGCCGGTGACTGGTCTCGTTGCGGAGCTGGCCCGGGACGGACTGGAGATGAGCATCAGGGGACAGTGGTCCCAACCATATATGGTAGCGGGTTGTGGCACGGGCCGGGGTTGACCCCAAACGTGCCAGGTAGCGGGTTGTGGCACGGGCCGGGGTTGACCCCAAACGTGCCAATTGAAAAAGGCCGCTTTCGCGGCCCTTTTCAATAGTGTTCCGGCAGCGACCTACTCTCCCACACGGTCCCCCGAGCAGTACCATCGGCGCTGGAGGGCTTAACTTCTGTGTTCGGAATGGATACAGGTGAACACCTCCGCCATGGCCACCGAGAACATTTATATTCTCTTTTCAAGATGCAGCTCTTCCTCGTACCTTCAAAACTGCACAGCAATCTCCGAGGTTTAAGACCAAGCCCTCGACCTATTAGTACCGGTCAGCTGCACACGTTACCGCGCTTCCACTTCCGGCCTATCAACCTTGTGTTCTACAAGGGGTCTTACCCGGTTTCCCGGTGGGAGAACTGATCTTAGGGCCGGCTTCCCGCTTAGATGCTTTCAGCGGTTATCCGATCCGAACGTGGCTAACCAGCCGTGCTCCTGGCGGAACAACTGGCACACCAGAGGTCCGTTCACCCCGGTCCTCTCGTACTAGGGGCAACTCCCTTCAATTCTCCTACGCCTGCAGCGGATAGGGACCGAACTGTCTCACGACGTTCTAAACCCAGCTCGCGTACCGCTTTAATGGGCGAACAGCCCAACCCTTGGGACCTACTCCAGCCCCAGGATGCGATGAGCCGACATCGAGGTGCCAAACCTCCCCGTCGATGTGGACTCTTGGGGGAGATAAGCCTGTTATCCCCGGAGTACCTTTTATCCGTTGAGCGACGGCTCTCCCACATGAATGCCGCCGGATCACTAGGCCCTGCTTTCGCACCTGCTCGACTTGTGAGTCTCGCAGTCAAGCTCCCTTCTGCCCTTACACTCTACAGCTGATTGCCGACCAGCTTGAGGGAACCTTTGGGCGCCTCCGTTACCTTTTAGGAGGCGACCGCCCCAGTCAAACTGCCCACCTGACACTGTCCCGCAACCGGATAACGGTTGTCGGTTAGAGCCCCAGCACATCAAGAGTGGTATCCCAAGGATGGCTCCACGAGGACTGGCGTCCTCGCTTCAAAGCCTCCCACCTATCCTGCACATGATGAACCAAAGCCCAATATCAGGCTGCAGTAAAGGTTCACGGGGTCTTTCCGTCCTGCTGCAGGTAGCCCGCATCTTCACGGGCAATGCAATTTCGCCGAGTCCCTCGTTGAGACAGCGCCCAAGTCGTTACGCCATTCGTGCAGGTCGGAACTTACCCGACAAGGAATTTCGCTCACGTGTTCCCCATGTCGCCATGGGGCGTGGACTATATCTTCATCTTCCCAGGGGAAGATGGCCGGCGTGTAGTCTCTGAGGGGTCACTAGGACTTCCCTGCTGATTGTCCGCACTCCAAGGATTGTCACTGCCTCCCCGTTGGAGGCGAGTACCTGGAGATACTCGGGTGTTCCAGCATATAGCCGGCTGCACCGTCACCGTCACCGATGACGGGGGCAACGATAGTCACCTTAGGCACTTGTTGTTACTCCCAGCTCATTCGGGCTGGTGGCCAGGTCATTTCTGCCTGGCTCTCCATGTCGCCATGGAGGTCGGACTATATCTTCACTCAGCGTATCTGGCGTATTTCATCCTACTCGGCTCTCGCATTCGACTGTTCACTTTCGCTGAGCGCCTGGCGTGTAGTCTCTGAGGATTCCAGGAATCGCGATGGTTTCCGGCGGTTCATGCTCTGCGATATCGTCGCAATGAGCTTGAGACCGTCCAAATCGTGGTGCTCATACCGCTTTATAAGGTCTATGACCTCGGCGAACTTCTCGAAGTCCGCCCTTTTCGCGGTTATCAGATGGTGTTCCTCGAAGAAAGGCACGATGACCTCACTCAGATCCGAAAGGCTTCTGACGCAGTACCTTGCGACATCCTCACGATGGTTGTCCTTTCTGCGGTTCAGATAGATCATTCCACATTTGAAGTAACTTCTTATAACATGCAGGGCTTCGACGCCTCTGCATCCCTGAGTCACTACGAACTCCGGAAAGACCTGCCATCCAAGAGACATTGTCCGGTTACGAAAAACGCTTACCGAAAACGTCCCTTCGCCATCCACAAACCCCACTATCCAATCGGCAATCCCTGGTCTTTCCTGCTGATTGTCCGCACCCGTCGCATTTTTACCTATCTTCTTCATCATGCATATCACCACTATTAATATAGCGGCTCCTGCTGACAGGTAGCGCGGGATACTCGGGTTTTCCAGCATATAGCCAGGTTTTGTAACGGCCCATGAAGATAGACCGTTATAGTTACGGCCGCCGTTCACCGGGGCTTAGGTTCAAAGCTTCGCGTGCCGGCCGAAACCGACCGCTAACCCTTCCCCTTAACCTTCCGGCACCGGGCAGGCGTCAGCCCCTATACGTCGTCTTACGACTTTGCAGAGACCTGTGTTTTTAGTAAACAGTCGCTTGGGCCTGTTCACTGCGACCCCCTCACGCTTAGGGAGCGGATCCCATCACGCTAACGGGGTGCCCCTTCTCCCGAAGTTACGGGGCTAATTTGCCGAGTTCCTTAACGAGGGTTATCTCGATCGCCTTAGTATTCTCTACTCGCCCACCTGTGTCGGTTTGGGGTACGGGCACCAGACAGCTCCCTAGGGGCTTTTCTCGGCGGCATGGATTCGGCGACTTCCCCTAAAAGCGGGTCGGCATCGCGCCTCAGGCTTGTGTGCCGCCAAGCATTTGACTCGGCAGCGCCCTACACGCTTACCCGCGGTCGACCAGCGCCGCGGTTCGCTTATCCTTCCGCGTCCCCCCAATCGGTCAAGCACTGACTGGTGGTACCGGAATATAAACCGGTTGTCCATCGACTACGCCTCTCGGCCTCGCCTTAGGTCCCGACTAACCCTGGGTGGATTAACCTTCCCCAGGAACCCTTGGGCATTCGGCGGACGGGTTTCTCACCCGTCTTTCGCTACTCATACCGGCATTCTCTCTTCCCTGCGGTCCATCGATGAATCCCATACGGGAAACCCTTACGGGTCGACTTCGCCCCCCAGGGAATGCTCCCCTACCCATCATGCCCGAAGGCACAATGCCGCAGCTTCGGTATCGGGCTTGAGCCCCGCTACATTATCGGCGCGAAACCACTTGACCAGTGAGCTATTACGCACTCTTTCAATGGTGGCTGCTTCTAAGCCAACATCCTGGTTGTCTGGGCAATTTCACATCCTTTCCCACTTAGCCCGAATTAGGGACCTTAGCTGGCGGTCTGGGCTGTTTCCCTCTCGACCATGGAGCTTATCCCCCACAGTCTGACTCCCGGGTTCTGGAGCCATGGCATTCGGAGTTTGACTGGGTTTGGTAACCGGTGAAGGCCCCTAGTCCAATCAGTGCTCTACCACCATGGCTGAACACCCGAGGCTAACCCTAAAGCTATTTCGGGGAGAACCAGCTATCTCCGAGTTTGATTGGCCTTTCACCCCTACCCACAGGTCATCCCCTCCGTTTTTAACCGAAGTGGGTTCGGTCCTCCACGAGGTCTTACCCTCGCTTCAACCTGCCCATGGGTAGATCACTCGGCTTCGGGTTTACGGCACGCAACTGAATTCGCCCTGTTAAGACTCGCTTTCGCTTCGGCTCCGGGACTATCCCTTAACCTCGCTGCGTACCGGTAACTCGCCGGCTCATTCTACAAAAAGCACGCCATCACGGCCCGTAGCCGCTCTGACGGTTTGTAAGCATACGGTTTCAGGTACTATTTCACTCCCCTCCCGGGGTACTTTTCACCTTTCCCTCACGGTACTGGTTCACTATCGGTCGCCAGGGAGTATTTAGCCTTGCGGGGTGGTGCCCGCAGATTCCGACGGGATTTCCCCGGTCCCGCCGTACTCAGGATACCCTCCGGGAGATCCATTCCTTTCGCCTACGGGGCTGTTACCCTCTGTGGCGGATCTTTCCAGAATCCCTCGACTAGAAATGGATTTTGTAACTCCCCGGTGCCTCCGCAACGACACCTGGAAGGTCCTTCAACCCCTGACGGACAACGCTCGCGGGCTATCACATCCGCCAGGTTTGGGCTGTTCCCGTTTCGCTCGCCGCTACTCAGGGAATCGCGGTTGCTTTCTTTTCCTCGGGGTACTTAGATGTTTCAGTTCCCCCGCTTGCCTCCTCACGCCCTATGTGTTCAGGCGTGGGTGCTGGCGCATTACCACCAGCAGGTTCCCCCATTCGGAGATCTCCGGATCAAAGCCTGTTAGGCGGCTCCCCGAAGCTTATCGCAGCCTGCCACGTCCTTCATCGGCTCCTGGCACCTAGGCATCCACCGTATGCTCTTAGTAGCTTGGTTAAAACAACCTCTTCGATCACTGTGCAGTTTTCAAGGTACGATTCCGAGCTAAGAGCGCACCATAATGGTGCGCCCAAAAAGACATCCTATAATAATTATAAGCCCGCGGTCAATAGCTATTCCACGACCTTTTCGTGCTTTTTTGACCTTTCCGTCGCTCAGCTTTCCTTCATCTTGATGAAGGCACCGGCTATGGGCGCCAGGGAAAAGACAATGGCCAGTATCCATACTATCCAGTTCATCTTCACGAACTCCCAGTCCCCTGGACGGATGACGATGGCCAGCAGGGTGAAGAAAGTCCCTACAATTGACCAGACCATGTAGATCATTCCAAGAGGAAGGTTGATATCGATGAAGTTAGCCATGGCATTGATTATAAAGAATCCCGCGAATATCAAGAGGAAGATATAGATGATCATGGGCCAGTTTTGATAGCTTCCCCTTCCGGTTCCCCCACCGAATCCGAATACCTCGACTTTGTACCAGGCAAGAAACGTGAATATCATGGTGATGAGCGCGCCGCCCGCCACGATGATATCTGCTATCGGCAGGTTGGAGGTGTCCAGCTGCACCTTGGGGGGACCCGCAGGTGCCTGCGGAGGCTGTCCCGGCGGCGGAGGGGGCGGCTGCATTCCTCCCGGAGGGGGTCCTGGCGGTTGCTGTACCATCATAGGCTCCTTTCTTCCCAGTTCAAACTGGATCGAATCGTGATCTTACCGACCAACCGTCGTCTTCGGTCACCGTGCCAACGAATTCCCCGCAGTCGAGGTCCTTAACACTATATTTTTACCACATCGCGGCGCTTCTAACTCTCCTTTTATCGAGTTTCACGCCGCATGACCGGTATCGTCCGGATCGGGTTGCCCCCCGGGTCCGCGATCGCACCGGCCACCAACCCATTTCCGCACATAAATAATTCGGCGCCCATGAACCCATTCCTTCAAAACTAAACAGCGCACGTCGAGAGAAGGATACTTGGTTCGCCGTAGTCAATACGGCGTTTCCCTAGAAAGGAGGTGATCCAGCCGCACCTTCCGGTACGGCTACCTTGTTACGACTTCACCCCAATCGCCGACCCCACCTTCGACAGCTGCCTCCCCAAAGGGGTTAGCCCACCGGCTTCGGGTGTTGCCGACTTTCGTGGTGTGACGGGCGGTGTGTACAAGGCCCGGGAACGTATTCACCGCGACATTGCTGATTCGCGATTACTAGCGACTCCGACTTCATGAAGGCGAGTTGCAGCCTCCAATCCGAACTTAGACCGGCTTTTTGGGATTCGCTCCACCTCGCGGTATCGCAGCCCTCTGTACCGGCCATTGTAGCACGTGTGCAGCCCAGGGCATAAGGGGCATGATGACTTGACGTCATCCCCACCTTCCTCCGGTTTGACACCGACAGTCTCGCATGAGTTCCCGGCATAACCCGCTGGCAACATGCGATAAGGGTTGCGCTCGTTGCGGGACTTAACCCAACATCTCACGACACGAGCTGACGACAGCCATGCACCACCTGTGCACGCGTCCCGAAGGAGGACCATGTTTCCATAGTTTTCGCGCACATGTCAAACCCTGGTAAGGTTCTTCGCGTTGCGTCGAATTAAGCCACATGCTCCGCCGCTTGTGCGGGCCCCCGTCAATTCCTTTGAGTTTTAGCCTTGCGGCCGTACTCCCCAGGCGGGGCACTTAATGCGTTAGCTTCGGCACGGAGGGATTTGGTAACCCCCCACACCTAGTGCCCATCGTTTACGGCTAGGACTACCAGGGTATCTAATCCTGTTCGCTCCCCTAGCTTTCGCTCCTCAGCGTCAGTACAAGCCCAGGAAGCCGCCTTCGCCACCGGTGTTCTTCCCGATATCTGCGCATTTCACCGCTACACCGGGAATTCCACTTCCCTCTGCTTGACTCTAGCCTGCCAGTATCGAGTGCAATTCCTCGGTTGAGCCGAGGGCTTTCACACCCGACTTAACAGACCGCCTACGAGCTCTTTACGCCCAGTGATTCCGGACAACGCTAGCCCCCTACGTCTTACCGCGGCTGCTGGCACGTAGTTAGCCGGAGCTTCCTACCGAGGTACCGTCACGGACAAGTCCGCTTCGTCCCTCCTGACAGGACTTTACAACCCGAAGGCCTTCGTCGTCCACGCGGCGTCGCTGCGTCAGGCTTTCGCCCATTGCGCAATATTCCTCACTGCTGCCTCCCGTAGGAGTCTGGGCCGTATCTCAGTCCCAGTGTGGCCGTACACCCTCTCAGGCCGGCTACCCATCGTCGCCTTGGTAGGCCGTTACCCCACCAACAAGCTAATGGGCCGCGGGCTCATCCCGAAGCGGAAGCAAAGCAACCCTTTCTTGGTCCCATCATGCGGTGAAACCAAGGTATCCGGTATTAGCACCGGTTTCCCGGAGTTATCCCGGTCTTCGGGGTAGATTACCCACGTGTTACTCACCCGTTCGCCGCTGACCTGTCCCATCTCCGAAGAGACGGGGTCGGTCCGCTCGACTTGCATGTGTTAGGCACGCCGCCAGCGTTCGTCCTGAGCCAGGATCAAACTCTCCAAAGAAAATGCAGTCCTTGCGGACTTACATGCTTTTGAAGTGTGTATCCAGGCTCCATACTGACCGTGTCCCACCTTGCGGTGGATACGGACGGAATTGATTGGAGCTCATTTTCTCTCTCTGTTACGCTGTTTAGTTTTCAAGGAACACGGTACGAGCACCGAATTACACAATGCTACAAGGTAGCACCCATGTTATAGCCTGTCAATGAAGCGGCATCAAAAAGGCCGCTCTTCCAGCGGCACCCAGACTTAAGACCCCCCAACAATCCCTAAGTATCCGGAATACCGCCTCCTTTATCAATCGGGATAAAACCCGGCGGCTCTGCCGCAAACTTCATGATAACACTCGAAAAATGCCATGTCAAACGGGGTTTTTTGCGCCCCTCAAGCCCTTATCCTGCGAAAATGGCGCTTGCCCTTCTGGATAACCGATCCGTCAAGCTCCTTCGCGCTCAACATTAAGTCCGCATCCTCCACCACCACATCCCCCAACTTCACGCCCCCCTGGGAGACGAGGCGCCTGCCCTCGCTGGTGGAAGAGGCCAGGCCGGCGAGGACCAGGAGCCGCGGTAGCCATATCCTCCCCTGCTTGAACTCGCCGGGGCCGATGGCCACCTCCGGGATGTCCTGCGGCTGCTCCCTCTCCACGTGCACGCGGTCGAAGGCCTGCTCTGCCTCGCGCGCCGCCGGCTCGCCCCAGTAGAGGCCGACCACCTCCGCCGCCAGGCGCCTCTTGGCCGTGGCCGGGTGCAGGGTATCCGCCTCCAGCTCGCGCAGGATGGCGTCCACCTCGTCGGGCCCCAGGGCCGTGGTGAGCCTGAAGTAGTCGGGCATGAGCTCGTCGGCAAGGGACATGAGCTTTCCGAACATCTCCTCGGGCGGATCGGTAAGGCCCACGTAGTTTCCCAGGCTCTTGGACATCTTCTTCACCCCGTCGAGGCCCACCAGGATGGGCAGGGTGAGCACGCTCTGGGGTTCCTGCCCCAGCACCCGCTGCAGCTCCCGCCCTGCCAGGAGGTTGAATATCTGGTCGGTTCCGCCGATCTCCACATCCGCCTCCAGGGCCACAGAGTCGTAGGCCTGCATCACCGGGTAGAGAAACTCGTGCAGGCCGATGGAGACGTTCTCCGCGTAGCGCTGGGAGAAGTCGTCCCGCTCCAGCAGCCGGGCCACGGTGAAGTGCGCGGTGAGGCGCAACAGCTCCTCGAAGTTTATGGGCGCCAGCCAGCGGCTGTTGTAGTCGAGGACCGTCTTTTCCCTATCCAGGATGCGGAACGCCTGCTCCGCGTAGGTGCGCGCGTTGGCCTTGACCTCCTCCACCGCCAGCTGGGGCCGGGTCACGTCACGCGCCGACGGGTCGCCGACAAGGGCGGTGAAGTCCCCGATGAGCAGGATGGCCGTATGGCCCAGGTCCTGGAACTGCCGCAGCTTGCGCAGGGGGACGGCGTGGCCCAGGTGCAAGTCGGGGCGGGTGGGGTCCACCCCGAGCTTGACCCTCAAGGGGCGGTCTTCAGCGATGGCCCTCTTCACCTTTGACGCGAGGTCTCCCTCGGGCAGGCATTGCGCCGTCCCCGAGAGGATGACCTTCATATGATGCTCTGGATCCTTGACCAGGGCCATGCGATGTCTCCCTTCACGTCGAGACAAGGATACTTCAAGCACGCGCGAGTGGTAAAGGGAGCGGGAGCTGGAGATCGAGCCGAGGCGATCATGCATGCCTTGCGGGACTTCACGCGACTCCGACAATCCCGGCCGCAAGAGGAAAAGGACGCCGGGCGGCGAAGGAAGTTCCAGGTTAAAGGGAACAAAACGTCCTTCCGAGGATGTCAAACGAAGAGTAAAATCTTAGCAGGAAGCGGAAGTCCGACATAGTTGTTCGGGGTGTTCGATGCGGATATTCTTGCGCATAGCCATGGTCTTCGTGCTATGCCTTGCACTACTTGCGGGCGGCTTCTTCTTCTGGTTCTACACCGGCATGGGACTCCCCCGCCTGGAGGACCTCGAGAACCACCAAATGGCCCAGACCTCCAAGATCATCGCAGCCGACGGCACGATCATCACCGAGCTGCACGGGGAGCAGAACCGCGAGAACGTGACCCTGGACCAGATCTGCCCCGCCCTCGAGAACGCCGTCATCGCCATCGAGGACGAACGTTTCTACCAGCACGGCGGCGTTGACTGGGAGGCCATCGCCCGTGCCTTCTGGACCAACGTGGTGCAGGGCAAGGTGGTGCAGGGCGCTTCCACCATCACCCAGCAATACGTCGACATCGCCCTGGCGGGGCGGGAGAGGACCTACTGGCGGAAGATCGAAGAGGCGCGGTTGGCGAACCAGCTGGAGCGGCGCTACTCCAAGGACAAGATCCTCGAGATGTACTTGAACGAGGTCTATTTCGGCCAGGGGTGTTACGGCGTCAAGACGGCCTCCCAGACCTTCTTCGGCAAGCCACCCTCGGATCTGACGCTCGAGGAGGCGGCGTTGCTGGCCGCTGTTATCAGGATCCCCAACTACTACTCGCCTTATCTAAACATCGAGGCCGCAAAGGAGCGGCGCAACGTGGTCCTGGACAAGATGGAGGAGCTGGGTTATATAACCGCGTCCCAATGCGCGGAGGCCAAGGCCAGGGAGGTGGTCGTGCAGCCGGTGGCGGAGGAAGCCCCCAGCCCCATCGCCCCATATTTCGTGGAGTACGTGAAGAAATACCTCTATAACGTCTTCGCCGCCGACCCCGACCTGCGGGCAAAGTTCGGCGACCTCTCCCCTGACGACATCATCTTCCGCGGCGGCCTGCGCGTCTACACCACCATCGACCCTAACCTGCAGAGATATGCCGAGGAGGCCATAGCCGATACCCTCGACCAGCCGGGCGACCCCAGCGCGGCCATCTGCGCCGTAGACCCCCGCACGGGCGAGATAAAGGCCATGGTGGGAGGCAAGGACTACAGCGACCAGCAGTACAACATCGCGGCCCAGGGGGGCCGGCAGCCCGGTTCCGCCTTCAAGCCCTTCGTGCTCACCACCGCCATCAGCAATGGCATCTCCCCCTACAAGTCCTACGATTCCTCCCCCACCACCCTCGAGTTTCCAGACGGCACCAAGTGGAAAGTGGGAAACGCCGAGGGGTCGAGCTACGGCACCATCAACGTCTATACCGCCACCGTGCGCTCGGTGAACGTGGTCTATGCCCGCATCATCAGGGACGTGGGGCCGCAGCGGGTGGCCCAGATGGCCCAGGCCATGGGCATCACGTCCACCGTCCCGCCCTATCCTTCCATAGCCCTGGGCACCTGTGAGGTAAATCCGCTGGAGATGGCGAGCGCCTTCGGCACCCTGGCCAACAACGGCACCTACGTCCCGCCCATCTGCGTGAACAAGGTGACGGATGCGGAAGGCAACGTCATCTTCGAGAACAATCCCAAGGGAAAGCGCGTGGTACGCGAGGACGTGGCCGCCGTGGTCAACTCCATCCTCCAGGACGCGGTGAGATACGGTACGGGCCGTGCCGCCCGCATCGACCGCCCGCAGGCGGGCAAGACCGGCACCACCGACGACTACGCCGACGCCTGGTTCTGCGGCTATACCCCCGACCTCTCCGCTGCCGTGTGGGTCGGCTATCCCCAGGGCCGGGTGTCCATGCGCAGCGTGCACGGCATCACCGTCTATGGCGGCACCTTCCCCGCCCAGATCTGGAGGAAGTTCGCTGAAAAGGCCCTGGCCGACGTGGCCCCCACCGACTTCCCCGAGGCGGAGTTCGGGGGCGAGGATGAGGATGAGTCGGAGTGGGTCTCGGTGACCGTATGCACCGATAGCGGTATGAAGGCCACCCCCTTCTGCCCCCACACCGAGACCAGGTCCTACCGGCGCGGCGAGGAACCCACGGATCCCTGCACCATCCACAACACCCAGACGCAGCGGGTCACCGTGCCGGGGGTCGCGGGCATGACCGAGGCGGGCGCCGTGGCCGCTATCCGCGGAGCAGGGCTGAACCCTTCGGTGAACTATGCCTATTCGAGCGTGGTGGCCAGGGGGATAGTGATCACCCAGTCACCCCTCGCTGGGACCTCCGTGGTCACCGGGTCGTCGGTATCCATCACCGTGAGCCAGGGTTCCTCACCGCAATCCAGCGTGCCCGGCGTGGTGGGAATGAGCGAGACCGCCGCCAAGGAGACCATCACCGCGGCCGGGTTCTCGTACAAGGTGGTCTACAGCCCGGCGGATGCGTCGCAGGTAGGGATAGTCATCAGCCAGTTCCCGGGGGCGGGAGCCACGGCCGCGCCGGGATCCCAGATCATCATCACCGTCGGCAGTTCTCCCTAGGGTCTTCTTGTTTGTTGCGTTCCACCAGAGGCCGTTAACTCGACCCGGGTCAGGCTTCTTGTTTGTTGCATTCCATAAATGGCTGCTACTCCGATCCGGGCCGTACGAATGCAAGAAACAAGACCCCCAAACGGAGAGCCCGTTTCTCCATGGATCCGGCGCC
>JBFLWJ010000001.1:311353-332634 GCA_040757835.1 Actinomycetota bacterium | reverse complement strand
CAGGCTTCTTGTTTGTTGCATTCCATAAATGGCTGCTACTCCGATCCGGGCCGTACGAATGCAAGAAACAAGACCCCCAAACGGAGAGCCCGTTTCTCCATGGATCCGGCGCCAGCATGAGGGGCCGGGCCAGGCTTCTCGGTCAGGGGGCGCTTTACTCCAGCAGCTCGCGGAAGGTATCGCTGCCGCGCAGGTTCTCCAGGCAGACGTCGCGCAGGGCGTCTTCCTTCAAGGCCGGGTCCAGGTCGAGTGCCTTTTTAAGCTGTTCCATGCAAGCCTGCTTATCTCCCCGCAGGGCACAGAGGCAGGCCAGGTTGTAGTAAGGCCAGGAGTAGGCGGGATCCACCTCGATGGCGCGCCGGAAGAAGCCCTCCGCCTCGTCGAGCAAGCCCTGCTCCATGAGCGCCGCTCCCTTGTTGCTGAGTGCGTACTTGTTGTCGGGGTTGATGGCGAGGCATTTGTCCAGGTATTCGATCTCCGTCTCCACGTCCCCCATGCACCCCAGGGCGTATCCCTTCTCCAGGTAGGCGCCGTCATTGTCGGGGTCGAGCTTGATGACGCGGTCGAAGTAGGCCGCTGCCTTCTCGTACTCGCAGTTGTCCAGGTGGATGGAGCCCAGGCTCACCAGCGCCTCGAGGTTGTCCAGGTCGAGCATGAGGATCTCACCATATATCTCCACGGCCTTGGTGTCGTCGAGCATGTCCTCGTAAACCCCGGCGAGCTCGAAAAGGACGTCGGTGAGCTTCTCCCTCTCCCCTTTGTACAGGCTGACGGCGGTCTCCAGGTTCCTGATGGCCTCGTCGTAACGCCCGTGGGTGACCAGCAGCCGGGCCTTGTTGTAGTAGGGGTAGCCGAAGTTCGGCTCCAGTTGCATGGCCTGCTCGTAGATGGACAGCGCCATCTCCTCGTCTCCGAGCTCGTGGTAGGCGATGCCAAGCTCGTTGAGGAGATCGATGTTGTCGGGGTCCCTGTCCAGGGCCTCGGTGTAATACTTGACGGCCTGTTGGAAATCGCCCCTCTCCATCATCACCAGGGCTATGCCGTCGTATGACCGCGGGTCGCCGGGATTGAGCGCCCTCACCCGCTCGAAACGCAGCAGGGCTTCCTCCAGCTCGCCCTTCTCATACAGGGCGATCCCCAGCTGGTACTGCCCCTCGATATCCTCGGGGTAGCCGTCGAGAAAACGGCGAAAACGCTCTATGGCTTCCTCTATGCGGTTCTCGGCAAGGAGGCGCTCCCCTTGCTCGAGAAGTCGGTAACCCTCGCTCATCCAGTCCTCCGCTCCGCCCTATGCGCGTCCCTGCGCCGGCGGACTTATGCCTCAATCTACCTGTAATCTATTCCGGCTTCTTTTTCAAGCAAGACTTGCATCCCTCGGGAGGGGACCGGCCCTCAGCTACGGGCGCGCGTCCCCTTCTTGGTGGCGCGCGAGACCCTCACCAGGCCCGAGACGGGCAGGATGCGCACGCCCTTTTCCTCCAGGCGGTCGAGGATTAGGTTCATGCCCAGGGAATCGGACACGATATGCCCGGCGATGACCACATTGATCTTCTGCTTTTCCGCCTCTTCCTTGTGCTTCTCGGAGTAGTGCATGGCCACGATGGTCCCGACCCCCGCGGCAGCGAGCTTCTCCAGGATCTCCTGGGGACCCTCCGTGCCGCCGGTCATGTCCACCATGACCTTGCCCGCCCGGTTCTCCCTGCCCCCCACGATGGCCACGGGACCAGACTGGGTACGGGCCGCGGCCTGGTACTCCGGTATCTCCAACAGCAGGTCGATGACGTCCCCCACCGTGTGCGGCTTCTTACGGGTGAAGAGCTCGCTGAGGTAGGAGTAGACCTGGTTGTCGGCCACGGTATGCATGCTCATGAACGGGATGTCCAGCAGGCGGGCCACGTCCAGCGCGCGCTCGACGTTTCGGGGCAGGAAGGCACGGTATATCTCCTGCATGCGCTTGCCGATGAGGGCTTCACCGACGTTGATGGGCACGCCGTGGCGGTACCACTCGTCCGCCTGCAGGGCCATGACCTTGTCCAGGTTGATCAGGCCCTGCCCCTCGGGGTGGTGGCTGATGATCAGGTCCACCGCCTCGCCCTTCTCGCGCAGGCGGTCGGCCAGGAGCACCTCCGGGACCTCCATATCTATGCCCACCAGCACCGATCTCACCTCGGTCTTGGGATCGCCTACCAGGATGCGCGAATCCGGGAAGGGGTTATCGAGACCGCTGACGTCGAAGTACTGCTTCTCCTTCTCCGGCAGCTTATCGTACTTCTCCCGGTTCTTCGCCATCAGGCGCTTTATCTCGGCCTTGCCGCGCGGGTCCTTCTCCATGCCCATCTGCACGGCCAGCTTCTGGATCTCCTCGAGTTTCAATGCGAACCTCCTTAAAGAAAACGTCCTTCATATGCGGACCGGCGCCTCAGGACGTGAAGAGCGAGCCCTGGTCGAATTCGTCGCCCTCGTCCTCACGGGATAGCAGGCGCCTCACGCGCAGGATGAGATCGTCTATGTCCAGCCCCGTCTCCTCGCGGATGGAGCGCCTGAGGATAGGTCCCACCTTCTCCATCTCGTGCATCATGCGCTCCAGCATGCCAAGGGCCAGTGAGGCCTCGAACTCCTCCTGCGAGATGGCCAGGTCCTTGATGATCGCCTCCTCGGTGCGCGAGGCCACCACCGGCTCGCCGCGGCCCTCCACGTAAACGTGGGTGCGTCGTGCAGGGCCCCGTTCCTCCTCGATGGGCTCCAGCCCGACTATCTTGTCTGAGCGATAGTACTTGCCGTATCCCAGGGGTATGATCTCATTCCGCCTTATCTCCATGCCTGCCCCTTCCACGCTTCTCCGGCACGCTTCAGCGCGCCGTGATCCCTGCCGCAAGACCGCCCGCGCTAACAAGGCTTAGCCATATTATATGAACTTTGACAACCCCGGGGTAGCGGCCCCGTCAACCCCTCTCGCGCCCCTCCCACAGCCACTTCAGCAGCGCGCCCGTGTCCATGGTGTTGAGCACGTCGCCCATGCCCAACCAGGCCCTCCTGGCCGTGGCGACACCGTAGATCATGAAGGCGAGGTGCTCGGGGCGGTGGGCGTCCGTGCCCAGGGCGATCTTCACCCCCAGCTCCCTGGCCTCGGCCAGGTGTTCGTCGCTGAGGTCCAGACGGTCGGGGAAGGCATTCAGCTCCAGGGCGGTCCCGGAGTCGCGCGCCTCGTACATCACCGCGCGGAGGTCCACGTCGTACGGCGGGCGCTGCCCTATCAGCCTGCCCGTGGGGTGGGCTATCACCTTCACGTGGGGATTGTGTATGGCGGATATGATGCGCCGGGTGATTGTCTCGCGGTCCTGCTTGAAGCCGCCATGCACGGAGGCGACTACCACGTCCAGGAGGCTCAGCACGGAGTCGTCGTAATCCAGCCCGCCGTCACTGCCGATGTTGAGCTCCGTCCCTGCGAGAAGGGTCACGGGCGACCCTCCTGCACGGTTAAGCTCCCGGATCGCTTCCACCTGCCTCTCGAGCTTCTCGCGATCCAGGCCTCCCGCCACCTTGAGGCCCGCGGCGTGGTCGGTTATGGCCAGGTAGCGGTAGCCCAGTCCCTCCGCCGCCCTCCTCATCTCTTCCAGGGCGGCTATCCCGTCGCTGGCCTCGGTGTGCGCATGCATGTCCCCCAGGATATCGCCGCCCTCGAGGAGTTGGGGCAGGGTGCCGGCCAGGGCCGCCTCAACCTCCCCGCGGTTCTCCCTGATCTCAGGCGCCGGCGTGGCCATGCCCAGGGCCCGGTAGACCCCCTCCTCCGTCTCGCCCGCCAGGCGCTTGTTGCCGCTTACCCTGAAGACGCCGTACTCGTTTATCTTGAGGCCGTTCTTCTTGGCGATCTCCCGCACGCGCACGTTATGGGACTGGGAGCCGGTGAAGTACTGCAGTGCCGCGCCGAACTCGCCGGGCTGCACCACCCTCAGATCGACCTGCAGGCCGCCGCGGGTGACGACGGAGCTCTTGGTGTCCCCGCTCAGCAGCACCTTCTCCACGTTGGGCAGGTCGCAGAAGGCCTCCATGACCGCCGCTGGCTCCTCCGAGCTGACCAGGAGGTCTATGTCACCGATGGTCTCTTTCATGCGCCGCAGGCTTCCCGCCGGGGTGATGGTGATGCCCGGCAGCCTCTCCCGCATCAGTTTCGTTATCTCCTCCTGCGCGGCGTAGGCCTGGTGCAGCAGGAGCCTGCCCGAGGTGGCCTGCAGGTGCTCTATGCCCTCGAGTATGTTCTGCTCCGCCTTGGGGCCCAGGCCGGGCAGCCCGGCCAGCAGGTGATCCTCCGCCGCCTGGCGCAGCTCGCCGACGGTGCGCACCCCCAGCCCGTCGTAGACGAGCTTGGCCCGCTTTGGTCCCAGGTTTGGGACTTGCAGCAGGGATATCAGCTCTACCGGCACCTCCTCCTTCAGTTCCTCCAGCTTGCCGATGGTGCCACTCTCCTTGAACTCGAGGATCTTCTTGGCGATGCCCTCCCCGATACCGGGATATTTACGCAGCTCCTTCACTTCGTCCAGCTGCAGCAGTTCCTCTCCGCTTGACCTCACCACCTCGGCGGCGCGGTGGTAGGCGTTGACCTTGAAACGCACCTCTCCCTTGATCTCTGACAGCTCGGCCAGGGCCTCAAAGGCGGCGGCGAGTTCGTCTCTATCGTGTTTCATGGTATTTAGTATATCCGCGAAAGCCACGTTTATCTCAGGTAACGGGAAGTGGGGAAATGCCGGCCTCAGCGCTACGCGTCGCTGGCCCCCAACCAATTGCGAGCTTCGGAGAGGGCCTTCTCGACCTGGACGGGGGCGGTACCGCCAGGGATGTCGCGCGCCTGTACGCATGCCTCGAGGGAAAGATGCGCATAGACGTCCTCTCCGATGAGCGGCTCCACCTCCGCGAAGTCCTGTAGCGGCAGCTCCTCGAGGCGGATGCCGCGCTCCAGGCAGACCCGCACCAGCCTGCCCACCGACTCGTGTGCCCGCAGGAAAGGGACGCCCTTGCGCACAAGGTAGTCGGCGAGGTCGGTGGCGTTGGTGAAGCCGACCAACGCCTCCTCGCGCATGCGCTCGTGATCGAAGGACGCCGTCTCCAGGGCACGGGCGGTCACCTCGAGCATGGAGTCGAGCTGGTCCGTGGCGTCGAAGACCCCTTCCTTGTCCTCCTGCAGGTCGCGGTTGTAGGCGAGGGGGAGGCCCTTGAGGGCCATCATCATCGCCACCAGATGTCCCGCGACCCTGCCCGTCTTGCCCCGCACCAGCTCCGCCACGTCCGGGTTTGCCTTCTGGGGCATGATGGACGACCCGGTTGTGTGGGCCTCATCCAGGGCCGCGAAACCGAAGGCCGGCGAGGTCCAGAGCACGAGTTCCTCCGCCAGCCGGCTGAGGTGCACTGCGGCCATGGCGCACGCATAGAGGTGGTCGGCCACGAAATCGCGGTCGGAGACCGCGTCCACGGAGTTGGCGCTGACGCCCGCGAACCCGAGCTCGGCCGCGATCATCTGCCGGTCCAGGGCGAAGGTCACCCCGGCAAGGGCCCCGCTTCCCAGGGGACAGCAGTCGAGGCGTTCCCGACCCTCCCGCACCCTCAGGACGTCGCGCTTGAACATCTCGAAGTAGGCCAGCAGGTGATGGGATAGCAACACCGGCTGGGCCGGCTGCAGGTGGGTGAACCCGGGCATGATCGCGCCCAGGTTCGCATCGGCCTGGTTCACGACCGCATGCATCAACTCCATCAGCCGTTTCTCCAGGCGAGCCGATGCGTCCAGGAGGTAGAGGCGCAAGTCCGCCGCGACCTGGTCGTTGCGGCTGCGCCCCGCCCGCAGCTTGGCCCCCACCTCGCCGACCCTCTCCACCACCGCCCGCTCCACGGCGCTGTGGATGTCCTCTTCGTCGGCAAAGGCAAAGGCCCCCGCCTCCATCTCTTCCCTTATCTGCCGCAAGGCGGAGGCGACGCTCTCCCGCTCGGCGGCCGAGAGCACGCCGCATCCCTCCAGCGCGAGGGCGTGGGCCTCGCTCACCGCGATGTCGTACGGCGCCAGGCGCCGGTCGAAGGACAGGGACGAGGTGAAGGCGTGCACCAGCCCCGCCGTCTTTTTCTCGAACCTTCCTCCCCAGAGTCTCATCTTCTCCTCCCCGTCTCCGCGCTCATCCTTCGCCGCCCTGCTTGATCCCCCACACTTTGAGCGGCAACCCCCACAGCCCTATGAAACCCTCGCTGGAGCGGTGGCTGAACTCGTCGGCGCGGTCGTAGGTGGCCAGTGAATAGTCGTAGAGCGAATAGGGTGACCGCCTGCCCACCACGCTGCAATTGCCCTTGAACAGCTTGATCCTGGCCACGCCGCTCACCTTTTCCTGGGTGGAAGCGATGGCCGCTACGAGGGCGGCGCGGAGCGGATCGTACCACAGGCCGTAATAGACCAGCTCGGCGAATTTCGCCTCCAGCACCGGCTTGAAATGCATGGTCTCCCTGGTCAGGGTCAGGGACTCCAGGGCGCGGTGGGCCTCGATGAGTATGGTGGCGGCGGGGGCCTCGTAGATCTCCCGTGATTTTATCCCGACCAGCCGGTTCTCCACCATGTCGATGCGGCCCACGCCATGGGCCCCGCCCAGCTCGTTGACCCTGGCGATGAGCTCCACAAGGCCTATCTCTTCGCCGTCCAGGGCCACCGGCCGCCCCTCGGCGAATTCTATTTCGAGATACAGCGGGTCCCCTGGTGCTTCCGCGGGCGACACCGTCCATTCGTAAGCGTCCTCGCGGGGCTCCACCATGGGGTCCTCGAGCACCCCGGCCTCGCAGCTCCGTCCCCACAGGTTCTCGTCAACGGAATATGGGCTTTCCACCGTCACCGGCACCGGGATACCGTGCTCCTCCGCGTAGGCGATCTCGTCCTCGCGAGACATGTTCCATTCCCGCAAGGGGGCGATGATGCTCAGGTCAGGGCCCAACGCCATGGTGGTTAGGTCGAAGCGGACCTGGTCGTTCCCCTTTCCGGTGCAACCGTGGGCGACGGCCTCGGCACCACGCTTCCTGGCCTCCTCCACCATGACCGCCGCGATGAGTGGCCGCGCCAGCGAGGTGGCCAGAGGGTATTTCCCCTCGTAGAGCGCGTTTGCCCACAGGGCGGGCAGTACGAACTCCTCCGCGAACCTCTCTCTCAGGTCCAGCACGACCGAGTCCACCGCCCCTATCCGTAGGGCCTTGAGGCGGATGGCCTCCATGTCCCCGGGCTGTCCCAGGTTGGCGGCGAGCGCCACCACCTTCATCCCGTATCTCTCCTCCAGCCACCTGATGGCCACCGAGGTGTCCAGTCCCCCGCTGTAGGCCAGGACGACCAACTTCTCCATTTCCACGCTCCTGTTCCCCGCTTACTCCGCCAACGCCTGTCCCGTACACGACCATCACACGTCCGGACCTTGCCGGTCCGGCCTCAACCCGCCATCTCCTGGAAGCGCCCGGCCAGTACCCCGGCCTCATGCCCCTCCCTCACCACCACCAGGATGGTATCGTCGCCCGCCACCGTTCCCGCCACCTCCGCCAGCCGCGTCCTGTCCAGTATCGCGGCCATGGCCTGGGCGTTTCCCGGCGCCGTGCGTAGGATGACCATGTTACCGCTGGCCTCCACGCTGATCACGTAATCCCTCGCCCCGCGCCGCAGCTCCTCTTCGCCGCTGATCACGGTCCTCTCTCCCGGAAAACCGTAGACGGCGCCTCCGCCGTCCACCGTCAGGCGCACCGCCCCCATCTCCCTCAGGTCCCGAGAGACCGTGGACTGGTCCGTCTCGATGCCCCGCGCGGTCAGCCGCGCCACCAGCTCCTTCTGGCTGGCGGGGGGATCGGTCTCTATCATCTCCCTGATGATATCCCTTCTCCGCCGCTTGTCCACTTCATCCCCTCCGTGCTATCCCCCTGCCAGGAGGTCCAGCAGGGCCGCCTGGGCATGCAGCCTGTTCTCGGCCTGGTCCCACACCACCGAGCGGGGGCCGTCCATGACCTCGGCGGTTATCTCCTCCCCGCGGTGCGCGGGGAGGCAATGCATGACTATCGCCTCCGGGTCCGCGGCTGCCAGCATCTCCCCGTCAAGGCGGAACCGCTCCAGGTCGCGCTTCTTTCTGCTGTCCTCTTTCTGTCCCATGGAGGTCCACACGTCGGTATACAGGACCTGTGACCCCGCCACCGCCTCCACCGGGTCGTTCATCACCCTGACCCCGTCCTTCCCGGCCAACCCTCGTGCGTAGGCCATGATAGTGCCGTCCGGTTCGTACCCCGCCGGACACGCGGCCGTGAACCGCATCCCCGCCAGTGCGCAGCCCAGGGCCAGGGAGTTGGCGACGTTGTTGCCATCGCCCAGGTAAGTGAGGCTCAGCCCCGCCAGCTCTCCCAGGTGCTCCCTCACCGTCATGAGGTCGGCCAGGATCTGGCAGGGATGCTCGAGGTCGGTTAGGGCATTGATCACCGGCACGTCCGCCGCCCGTGCCAGTTCCTCCACCTCGGCGTGGCTGAAAGTGCGCAGGGTCATGGCATCGACGTAGCGCGAGAGCACCCTTCCCGTGTCCCCCACCGTCTCTCCCCTGCCGAGCTGCAGCTCGGAGGCGTTCAACACCAGGGGGTGGCCGCCGAGGTGGGACACGGCCGCCTCGAAAGACACCCGCGTGCGCGTGGACGGCTTCTGGAAGATGAGGGCCACCATCTTTCCCCCTAGGCTCCGACGCACCGCGCCCTGCCGCAGGGACACCTTGAAAGCGTCGGCGGCGTCCAGCACCGCGAACAGTTCCCTGGTATCCAGGTCCAGTACGCTGAGGAAATCCCTGCCCTTGAGATCCGCCATGGCCGTACCTCCACTCACTCCTTATCCTGCCGGTGGGCCCTAAGCAGCCCTTCCAGCTCCTGCAGCAACCCGTCGACCTCGCGGGTGGAGATGGACAGCGGCGGGAGGAAGCGCAGGATGCTCTCGCCGATGTTGTTGACCACGTATCCCCTCTCCAGGCAGGAGAGCACCACCTCCTTGGCCGTGGGCTCCTCCAGTTCGGCCGCGAGCATCAGCCCCATCCCCCTGACCTCCTTGATGGCCCCCGTGCTGCGTTGCAGCGCGAGCAGCCCGTCCATGAAATAGCCGCCGACCCTCGCCGCGTTGCCTATGAGGTCCTCGTCGCGCAGCACCCCCATCACCGCCAGGGCGGCCGCGCACACCACCGGGTTTCCTCCGAAGGTGCTGCCGTGGTCCCCGGGGACGAATCCACGCGCAACCTCCGCGCTGGCCAGCACGGCCCCGATGGGCAGCCCTCCCGCCAGCCCCTTGGCCGCCGTCATCACGTCCGGGACCACGCCGTAATGCTCGTGGGAAAAGAGGGCGCCGGTGCGGCCCATCCCCGTCTGCACCTCGTCGAGGACGAGCAAAACGCCCTTCTCGCCGCATAGCTCGCGAGCTCCCTGGAGATAGGCGGCATCGCCGACGTAGACCCCTCCCTCGCCCTGTATGGGCTCCAGGAGTACGGCGCAGGTCGTCTCGTCCACCGCCTCCCGCAGCGCTGCGAGGTCGTTGAAAGGAACGTGGGCAAAGCCCGCGGGCATGGGGCAGAAGGGCTCCGCCTTGTCCGGTTGGCCCGTCGCCGCCAGCGAGCCATAGGTGCGGCCGTGGAACGACTTGAGGGCGGAGACCACGTTGTAGCGGTCCTCTCCCCTCACCTCCCGCATGTACTTGCGCACCAGTTTTATGGCTGCCTCGTTGGCCTCGGTGCCACTGTTGCAGAAGAAGACCTTCTCCGCGAAGGTCTGCGCGCACAGCATCTCGGCCAGCTCCCCCTGGGGGCGGGTGTAGAAGAGGTTGGTGACGTGGACGAGTTGCGATACCTGCCGCGCCACGGCGGCGATGACCTCCGCGTGGCAATGCCCGGCAACGCAGGCGCCCAGGCCGGAGACGAAATCCACGTACTCCTTGCCGCCATCGTCCCACAGGCGCGTGCCGTGGCCGTGGGTGAACAGCACCGGCAAGCGGCTGTAGTTTTCCATGAGAAACTCTTTTTCCTGGCTCTTCGCCTTCTCCAGGCCGTATTCCATCTTCTCCTCCGTTTGCTCTGCGTCCGTGGCGCCGCCCGAACGCCTTAAGCCCGCACCATGGTCCCGATGCCGGCGTCCGTGTACAGCTCCAGCAGCAGGGCGTGGTCGATGGTCCCGTTGATGATATGCGCCCTCCTCACCCCCGACCTCAGCGCATCGATGCACCCTTGTATCTTGGGGAGCATGCCGCTCCCCAGGCCCCCGCTGGATATCAGGCCCTCGACCTCGCCGATCCCCAGCTCCGGGATGAGGCTGGTCTTGTCCTCGAAGTCCCGGTAGATGCCGTCCACATCCGTGAGGTAGATGAGCTTATCCGCCCGGAGGGCTTCGGCCAGCGCGCCCGCCACCAGGTCGGCGTTGATGTTGTAGCTCTGACCGGACCCATCCACGCCGATGCTCGCCACCACGGGGATGAACTCGTCCCGGATGAGGTTGTTCAGGATGCCGGGGTTCACCGCCTCCACCTCACCGACGAAGCCGAGGTCCACCTCCTCGCCGGCCCGGCCGCTGTGGGTGCGCTTGCGCGCCCTGATCAGGTTGCCGTCCTCGCCGGAAAGCCCCACCGCCAGGGTGCCGTGCCCATTGATCAGCGAGACGATCTCCTTGTTGACCTTGCCCACCAGGACCATCTTGGCCACCTCCATGGTGGCGGCGTCGGTGACGCGGTGGCCGTCCACGAAACGCACCTCGAGGGAGAGGCGCTCCATGTAGTGGGTGACCTGCGGCCCCCCGCCATGCACGATCACCGGGTTCATGCCCACGTAGCGCATGAGTACGATGTCGGAGGCGAACCGCTCCTTCAACTCTTCGTTCTCCATGGCGTTGCCGCCGAACTTCACAACCACCGTCTTGCCGTAATACTCCTTGATGTAGGGGAGGGCCTCCATGAGCACCCTCGCCTTCTCCCTTGCCTTCTCCATCTCTTACGCTCCTCTTCTCACCCGGCAGCGGCGATCCGCTGGGGATTACGTGCTGTACTCGGCGTTGATCTTCACGTAATCGTAGCTGAAGTCGCAAGTCCAGACCTCGGCCGCCCCCTCTCCCCTGCCCAGAAAGACATCTATGGCGACCTCACGCCCGGTCATCGCCCCCGCCAACTCGGCCGCGCCTGCCCGCGACGGCGCTCCCGCCTCGGCCGCCAGCATCCCGCCGATGAGGACGCGCACCTTTGAGGGGTCAGCGTCCTTCACCGCCTGGCCCAGGGCCTGCACGACACGGCCCCAGTTGGGGTCCCCCCCGAAGACGGCCGTCTTCAGCAGGGGGGACTCCGCGATGGCCATGGCCGCGCGCCACGCCTCCCCGTCTGACACTGCCTCGTGCGCGCGCACGGTCACGAATCGCGTGGCGCCCTCTCCGTCGGCGACGATGGCGCGGGCCAGCTCGCTGCAGACAAGGTGGAGCGGCTCCTCTATCTCCGCGCCTACCGGACGCTTCCCGGACATCCCGCTGGCCATGACCAGCACCATGTCGTTTGTGCTGGTGCAGCCGTCGATGCTTATGCGGTTGAAGCTGCGGTCCACCGCAGAGCGCAGCGCAGGCGCCAGTACCTCGGGTCCCACCGCCGCGTCCGTGGTGATGAAGGCCAGCATGGTCGCCATGTCCGGCCTGATCATGCCGGAACCCTTGGCCATGCCCCCCACTACGAAACCGTCACAGAAAACGGAGGTCTCCTTGGGGTGGGTGTCGGTGGTCATGATGGCCCGCGCCGCCTCGGACGACCCGTCCTCGCTCAGCCGTGCCGCGGCCTCCGAGATCCCGGCTTCCACCTTGGCCATGTCCATGTAGCGCCCGATGACCCCCGTCGACGCCACCGCCACGTCCCCTGGTTCGACGCCTGTGGCGCGCGCGGTGAGTTCCGCCATGGCCCGCGCGTCCAGCAAACCCTGCTCGCCGGTCCAGGCGTTGGCGTTGCCTGCGTTGACCACCACGGCCTGCAGGTGCTTGTCTGCAGCCAGGTTCTCCCCGGTCACCAGGATGGGAGCTGCGCGGAACGCATTGGTGGTGAAAGTGGCTGCCGCTGCGCACCTCTTCTCCGCCTTGATGATGCATACATCGGGCTCCCCGGTGGCCTTCAGCCCGCAGGCCGCGGCCGCGGCGGTGAATCCCAGCGCCGCGCATATCCCTCCCGGCCGCACGCTCTCTACCATCTCCTCCTCCTTACGGAAATATCCCCAGGGCATGCAGCCCGCTGTCCTCTTTCCATCCCTGCATGAGGTTCATGCACTGCACCGCCTGCCCGGACGCCCCTTTCATCAGGTTGTCGATGGCCGAGACCACGGTCAGCATACCCTTCGCTTCGTCCAGGTGCCAGCCGATGTGGCAGTAGTTGCTGCCGCAGACCGCCTTGGTCTCCGGGAAGACGCCGCTTCCCAGCAGCACCACGAAAGCCGCCTGCGCATAGAACCCCTCGTAGACAGCCTCCACTTCGGAGAGCGAGACGCCCTCGCCCACCCTCGCGTAGCAGGTGGCCAGGATGCCCCGGCTCATGGGAGCCAGGTGGGGGGTGAAATTAAGCCCCACGCCTTCGCCCGCGAGGCCGGAGAGGACCATCTCCATCTCGGGGGTATGGCGGTGCACGCCCACGCTATAGGGCTTGATGCTCTCATCGGCCTGGGAGAAGTGGGTGGCCAGGGACGGCGAGCGCCCCGCTCCGGACACGCCCGATTTGGCATCGATGACCGCGCCGTCCACTCCCGCCAGGTGCGCCTTCGCCAGCGGGGCCAGGGCCAGGATGGCGGCGGTTGGGTAGCACCCCGGGACGGCCACCAGCCTGGCCGCCGGTATGAGGTCGCCGTTTATCTCCGGCAGCCCGTAGACCGCCTCCGCCAGCAATTGCGGCGAGGTATGCTCGAGGCCGTACCAGCTCTCGTAGATGGCGGCATCGCTGAAGCGGTGGTCGGCGGAGAGGTCGATCACCTTCACCCCGCCCTCCAGTAGCCGGGCCACGGCCTGCATGGCCTCGCCATGGGGCAGGGCGACGAAGCACAGGTCGGCCTGGGCGAGGGCTTCCGCCACATCGAAGGCCTGGAAGGCCCTGCCGGCATAGCTGTGCAGGTGGGGGTAGAGCGCGGTCACCCGTTCTCCCGCATAACTGTGGGCGCTGATATAGGTGACCTCCACCTCGGGATGGCCATCCAGTATGCGCATTAGCTCGGCCCCGGTATATCCGGAAGCCCCGATTATCCCTGCTCTCATAACTGTTCCCCCGTCTCTATATATGCATATTATGCATAATATTGCATATTTATGTATAAACGTCAACCGCTTTTTTCCGGGGGATGCGCTATGCGGTCTAAACGGCGGTAGCCGAGGCCGTCCCGGGGAGAGCCTTGCCGGCGGCCAGCCCGGAGAGCCCGGATACCGCCAGCTCGACCGCGAACTCCTCCTCTAGTTCCCCGGTCTTGATGCCCGCCTCCACCCTCACCAGCAGCGCCAGCGCCTTGCGCAGCTCCTCTTCCCTCCACCTCGCCGCCTGGGGCCTGAGCCTCTTTCCGACCATCCAGGCCTGGTTCTGCGGCAGCTTCAGGTAGTCGACGATGTCACGGTCCTGGCGGCCTTCCTCGTGCAGCGCCCGGAAGAGTATAAGCATGCGGAACCGCCGTGACAGGGCGCTAAGTATATAGGTGGCCCGCTCGCCCTGCTGCAGCAGGCGCCGCAGCAGTTTCAGGGCCTGGTCGGCGTCGCCCAGGGCCACCCTGTCAACCAGCTCGAAGATGGACTTCTCCGCCGAGGGTGTGACCAGGGCGACCACGTCGTCCAGTTCCACCGCTTCTTCTCCCTCGTGGTAGAGGCTTACCTTCTCCACCGCGCCTTCGATGGCCATGAGGTCGTCCCCCAGGGCTTCCTGGAGGTAGGCAAGGGCCTTGCCCGATACCTGCAGTCCCCTCTGCTTGAAGCGACTGCGTATCCATCCCGGTATCTGGTCCCTGCGCTTGCTGACCTCACGGACCCTGCCCGCCTTTTCTACCGCCTTCACCAGCGAAGACGTGGATTTCAAGTCCACGGCCGCCAGGATGACAACGGCGCTCTCGGCGGGGTCCTCGAGATAGCCGGCCAGCCTCTTCACCTCGGCCGCGCTCAATCTCTCCGCGTCCTTGACCACCACGTATCTCTTGTCGGAACCGAACGGGAGCGTCTCCGCGGCCTGCAGGGCATCGTCCAGGGGGTCGGAGCCGGCCGTGAAGATGTCGAGGTTGAAGCCCTCCTCCTCTTGTTGCACGATCCTGTCCAGGTATTTCTTCAGCTCGTCCTCGACCAGCAGCCGCTGGTTGCCATAGATCAGCAGGGCCGTCCCTTTGCCGGGTGGGTTCAACTCAGGGTCCTTTCGGAGAAAGCGGGCCGCGGCCATCACCTCTCGCACTCGACGCGGTAGCCGCCCCGCACCACACGGATTACTATATCACCGCGCTCATCTGTACGGTAGACGGCACACCCACTGCGCTGCAGCGCGGTTATGGTGGCGCGCGCCGGGTGGCCGTAGGGATTGTCCGCGCCGACGCTGACCACGGCGATCTCGGGGTCCACACGCGAGAAGAGCTCCTCGTTCTGGGGGCTGAAACCGCCGTGGTGGGGCACCTTGAGGATATCGCAATCCATCTCTTCCTCTCCTTCCAGCATCAGCTCCTGGCCCTCTCCGCCGATATCGCCGCTGAGCAGGAGGGAATAACCCGGGCCGCTCACGCGCAGCACCAGCGAATACTCGTTGACCGAGGCCCCCTCGGCTAGCTCCTGCGGCGGCCAGCAGGCGACGAGCCTCGTCTCGCCGAGGTCCAGGCGGTCTCCAGCCCGCATGGTGCGTACGTCAACCCCCATCTCCTCCGCCAGGGCGAGCAACCTACCCGCCTGGCCGCTGCTCCTGGTGTCCGGATGCACCAGCATCCCCACCTCGCAGTCCTCGAGCGCTCCCTCCAGCCCTCCGATATGGTCGGCGTCGGTGTGGCTCACCACCACGGCATCGATGGCATGCACGCCGCGGGACTTGAGATCAGCCATGAGCGTCCTCTCCGAGATGCCCCCGTCCACCAGCACCGTGGTCCCCGCGGGCGCCTGCAGAAGGGCGGCGTCTCCCTGGCCCACGTCGATGAAAGTGATGCGCGCCTCCGTAGCCTCCCCCAATTGGCGCAGGTGCGGCGCCACGGCCATGAGCGTGGCGGCGGCCATGAGCAAGGCCATGATCACGCGCCCGGCGCGCCTCGGGCCGCCCTTCCCCAGTAACGCCGCACCCAGGGCGGGGTAATAAACCGCCATCCACAGCGGCGAGAATGGGAAGGCGCGCAGCACCGCCCAGCCCGGAGACGACAGCGCGCGCGCCACGGCCAGGATGGCCCGCGATATGCAGGCCGCCGCCTGCATGATCGTCCCGGCCAGCGGCAGTCCTGCCATCCCCAACAGAGAGGACAGCATGGCCAGGGCCATCACCGGCGGCACCAGGGGGAGCACCAGGAGGTTGCTCAGGGGCGCCAGGAGCGACACCTCGCCGAAATGGTAGAGGAGGATCGGAGCCACGGCCAGCTGGGCCGAGAGGGATGCCGCCAGCAGCGCGAGCACCTTCGACCTCTTCGCTCTCATCAGCTCGAGCAGCGGCCGGTAGAGCACGACCATGCCCAGGGCCGCCGCGAAACAGAGCTGAAAACTCACCCCGGCCGCGGCTCCGGGATCGTCCCAGAGCAGCAGGAGAGCCGCCGCGCCCATGGCGGGAAGAAGATCGAAATCCCTGCCCAGAAGGTGTGCCGTCACCGCCGTAAGGGCCACAACCGTTGCCCTGATGATGGGAACGGAGAGGCCCACCGCCAGGGCATAGGTGATGAGGATGGGCGCCTGCAGAAGCAGGATGGCCCTGCTGGAGAGACGCGCCTTGCGCCCGAGCCAGACCACGAAACCCGCCAGGATGGCCAGGTTCATGCCCGAAGCCGCACAGAGATGTATGAGGCCGGTAAGCCGGAAGGCCTTGAGATCGCGTGCGCCGAGCAGACGGTAATCGCCAAGCACCATCCCCTGCAGGAGCCCGGCCGCCGTCTCGTCTTCCACCTCCTCCATGCTGGCGCGAAAGGCCTCGCGGTAGGTCAGGGCCAGCCGTAACAGGGGGTTTCCGGTATGGGAGAGCGGGGTGATCTCATCTGCCCTGAGGCTGCCGCCAACCCCTCCGCCCTCGCCATCGAAGATGTAGAGGTTTCCCTTTACCAGCAGCCGGTCTCCCCACCGCGGCGATACCCCGTCCCCGCCGCCATGGTGCATGAGGTAGCGGTCTCCGGCGCGGGCCACACCGCCGGAGGCCACCTCTTCCACCCGGAAGAGATCGATGATGTCCCCACGCTCCCCGCGGCATCCCACCTCCACCGTGCCCACGAGGACGACCTCGCCGGCGGTCCCGCCCCGCCCGCGCCAGGCGCTGTAGGAAGAATAGCCCATATACAATCCGGCGCAGAAGAAGAGCAGGCAGACCAGGGCCCAGGCCTCCCGCCAGCCGCGGCGGCGCGCGCAGATGACGGCAAGGGAGAGGATCGCAGCCAGGGCGAGCGAGCACAACGAGGAAGCCCCGCCCCCCTTGCCGAGTACGCCCCCCAGTGCGGCCGCTCCGGCATAGACGAGCAACCTGCTGCGCGCGAGGGTGTCCTTCACTGCCGCCTCATATCTCCACCAGGTCGCGGATCTCCTCGAACTTCTTGTCGCCGATGCCCGAGACCTGCTTCAGCTCCTCCACACTGCGGAATCCGCCTTTCTTCTCCCGGTATGAGATGATGCGCTCGGCTAGAGTAGGGCCGATGCCGGGGAGCTTCTCAAGCTCCTCGAGGCCCGCGGTGTTGAGATCGATCTTGCCGCTCTCGCCCCCGCTCCCCGGGGAGGGCGTGGCCTCGGCCTCACCCTGACACGGCACCGTTATCTTCTGTCCGTCCTGTACCGGCTGGGCGAGGTTCAAGCCATCCAGGTCCGCCTCGGGCAGGGGGCCTCCCGCCGCCGCGACGGCATCCATTACGCGGTCGCCCGGTGCCAGCAGGACGACGCCGGGGTTGACGACCGCCCCCGCCACGTGGACGGTCAACTCCCCCTCATCCGGCGAGGGATCGTCCGCGGCCGTCTCCGCGGCCGCCTGGAATTCACCGAGCTGGCGGGGCGCGGGGCGCAGCACGAAGTACCCTCCCACGGCGAGCCCCGCCGCGAGCACGGCGAGCAGCGCCAGCTGCCAGTAGGGAAGGCCGATAAGCCTGTCAAGGAATGCGGAGAACCTTTCCAGCATGGCTTCCTGATGCGGGTTCGCCGCAGCGACGCGCCGCGGGCTACCCTCGGGCGGCCTTAAAAGGCCTGGATGTGATTGACAGTCCTCAGCGGGCCACGATGTTCACCAGTTTGCCCGGCACCACGATGACCTTCACGGTCTCTTTGTCCTGCAGCAGGGCGCTGATGCGCTCCGAGCTCATGGCAACATACTCCATCTCCTCGCGGGAGATGTCGGCGTCGACCTCTAAGCGCTCCCTTACCTTGCCGTTTATCTGGACCACCAGGGTGACACGCTCCGCGCGTGCCAGCTCCTCGTCGTATTCCGGCCAGGGCTGGGTATGCACGCTGAACTCCCCGCCCGCTTCCTCCCACAGCTCCTCGCAGATGAAGGGGGCAAAGGGCGCGAGCAGGAGGATCAGGCTTCTTATGGCCTCGTGGCCTTCGTAGGTATTGAAGGCGTCGGGTGCTTCCTCGATGGCCTTGTAGAGCCCGTTGGTGAACTCCATGATGGCCGCGATGGCCGTATTGAAGGCGAAGCGCTCGATATCCCCCGTCACCTTTCTGATGGTCGCGTGGGTGAGATAGGAGAGGCGGCGGAGCACCTCGGAATCGCGCGGGACCGGCTGGGTCTTGAAGGTGAGGATGCCCAGGTAGCGGTCAACCAGCCGCCACACGCGGTGGAGGAAGCGGTGTGCGCCATCTATCCCGGATTCGCTCCACTCCTTGTCCGCCTCGGGCGGGCCCAGGAAGAGTATGAACAGCCGCAGGGTGTCCGCGCCGTAGAGGTCGAAGAACTGGTCGGGGGTGATGATGTTGCCCTTGGACTTGCTCATCTTGGCGCCCCCCATCACCACCATGCCCTGGCAGAGCAGGTTGGTGAAGGGCTCGTCGAACCCCACCAGCCCCAGGTCGAACAGGACCTTGGTGAAGAAGCGCGAGTAGAGCAGGTGCATGATGGCGTGCTCGATGCCTCCGATATACTGGTCCACGGGCAGCCAGTAGCTCACCGCCTCGGGGTCGAAGGGCCGGCTTTCCTCCCGCGGGCTGGCGTAGCGGATGTAGTACCATGACGAATCGACGAAGGTGTCCATGGTATCGGTCTCCCGCACCGCACCGCCGCCGCAGGCCGGGCAGACGGCCTCGCGGAACTCCTGGGAGCGCTCCAGGGGCGAGGGGCCCTCGAAGATGAACTGCACGTCCTCGGGGAGCAGCACCGGCAGGTCGGCATCGGGGACGGGCTGCATGCCGCACTTATCGCAGTAGACGATGGGAATGGGCACTCCCCAGTAGCGCTGGCGCGAGATGAGCCAGTCGCGCAGGCGGTAGTTGACCGTCCTGCGGCCCCAGCCTTTCTCCGCCAGGTAATCGGGTATCACCTCCAGCTTGCCCACCTCGCTGTCGGTGCCGTCAAACTGTTGCGAGTTGACCATGGTGCCGGGTCCCTCGTAGGCCTCGGTCATGGTGTCGGGATCGAGCTCCTGCCCCGGCGGCTGGATAACCACCCGGATGGGAAGCCCGTAGGAGCGCGCGAACTCGAAGTCCCGCTGGTCATGGGCGGGCACGGCCATCACCGCCCCGGTGCCGTACTCCATGAGCACGAAGTTGGCGGCCCAGATGGGCACCCTCTCTCCGTTCACCGGGTTCACGGCGTAGGCGCCCGTGAAGACGCCGTCCTTCACCGTCTCCATGGCCGTGCGCTCGATATCGGAGACCCCGCGCAGCCTTTCCCGGAAGGCCGCCAGGTCCTTCTCGTAAGGCGTGCCCGCGGTCAGCTCGTCGGCCAGGGGGTGTTCCGGAGCCAGCAGGAAGAAGGTCACCCCCCACAGGGTGTCGGGGCGGGTGGTGAAGATGGGCAGCTCCCGGCCCGTCTCCCCCAGGCGGAAGACCACCTCGCACCCCTCTGATCGCCCGATCCAGTTGCGCTGCATGGTGAGCACTCCCTCGGGCCAGCCTGCCAGCTCGTCCATGTCCGCGAGGAGTCTCTCGGCGTAATCCGTGATGCGGAAGAACCACTGGTTCAGCGCCTTCTGCACCACCAGGGTCTCGCAGCGCTCGCAGTGGCCGTTTATCACCTGCTCGTTGGCGAGTACGGTGCGGCAGGAAGGGCACCAGTTCGCCCTGGCCTCCGCCTTGTAAGCCAGGCCTTTCTCGTAGAACCTGAGGAAGAGCCACTGCGTCCAGCGGTAGTACTCGGGGGCGTTGGTCGCCAGCTCGCGGTCCCAGTCGTAGGCGTAGCCCAGGCGCTGCAGTCCCTCTTTGAGCAGGGCGATGTTGTTGCGTGTATATTCGGCGGGGTGTACCCCCGAGCGGATGGCGGCGTTCTCGGCGGGCAGGCCGAACCCGTCCCACCCCATGGGGTGCAGCACGTTCACACCGCGGCGCCGCAGGTAACGCGCCAGCACGTCCCCAAGGTTGTAATTGGCCACGTGGCCGATATGGGCAGGTCCGGAGGGATAGGGGAACATGACCAGGACGTACTTCTTCTCCTTCCCCGGTTCCTCACGCGTGGCGTAAAGGCCCGCCTCCTCCCAGCGTCGCCTCCACTTCTCCTCGATGGCTTTGAAGTCGTATTTATCTTCCATTATATTCCTGTTCGGCCGCTTTCACCGCCGCGCAGCGGCTATTTCACCGCGCCGCCTTGCTCTCCTCTCCTTTACGTAAAGGTAAGTTATGCATGCGTCCCGGCGCAAGTCGCATGCGTCCCTCCCTTGCGGTTTCCGCATACGGTCGCCGTGATTATATTACAGTTATATAACTTAATCAAGTTAATGGATAGCCCGTGCCGCCGCCGTCGTTATGAGTCTAGAGCTCCGCATCCGCCGACTGGGGAGGAGCACCGCCATCACCGTCTCGGTGAGCGTTCCCGCCTGGTTCCCGGAACACCTCCGTCACCTCCCGTGCCTGCAGGGGCTTCTTCCTTTTTCCGTAGATGCCCAGAAGACGGGCGGCCTCCTTGAGTTCCTTGCGGTTGGGGGCGGCGCCGCGGGGATAGGCACGCACCAGCGCGGTGGGCCCGGGGACGTCCTTCTCGCGCAGGAGCAGGTCCGTGGGCAGGGCGATCTCGACCAGTCGCAGGTTCTCCTCGTGCCTGCGTCCCAGGACGATGAGGGTGCTCCCCGCCCAGAAGACGCGCCCCTCCCTGACGGCCGCGGCGTCCGCGCCGTCGAACCCGGGCACCCTGGTCATGAGCTCGCGCAGGCGCGCGCTGAAGGAGGCGTCGGTGAGCAGGCAGCCCCCGGCCGGGCTCTCGTACTCCCCTATCCCCCACTCCTGTGCCAGGTCCATCTGGCGGCGGCGGGAACGCCCCGAGAGATCGAGGAGACATGCGCGTTCCACCCATCCTTCCCGCTCGGGTAACGTCTCGGGCAGGAGCCTGGCCGAAAGGGGGCGCAGCAACAGGTCCCCCGCCCCCGATGCCCTGGCCACCAGCTCCAGGGCCTGTCGGTTCTGGCTCTTCGGCCTCTCCCCCAGCACCTCGCCCGTGGCCACGAAGTCCGCTTCCAGTTCCCCGAGGTGTTCCAGGGCCACCCGGACCATGAGAGCGTGACAGTCGATGCAGGGATTCATGTTCCTGCCGTAGCCGTAGCGGGGATGCTTGAGCACCTCGAGATGGCGCGCGGTGATATCTCTGACCTCCAACCCCAGGTCGAGACGGACCGCGGCCTTCTCGGCTGCCCCGCTGCCGAAGAAGGGTGTTACGAAGGTCATGGGCAGGACAACCACGCCGCATCGCCGCAACAGCTCCAACGCCAGCAGCGAGTCCAGTCCGCCCGAGAAGAGGACTATCGCCCTTCTAGCCGATCTGGCGGTCTCTTTTCCTTCTGCCATACTTCAGCTCCAGGGGTACGTACCTGTTCCTCCCCGCTAGTATACCCACTCACCGTCTCAACTCGGGAGACCCGATCCATGCGAGGGCGAACAGACGCGCATCGAGGAGGCCGTTGGATATGAACTCACGCCCGGGTGTCGCCCTATACAAAACCCGCCAGCCCGGGATCCGG